>CADBNP010000051.1 GCA_902796095.1 uncultured Aeromonadales bacterium
ACTTCACCGTCTCGGTATTCAGGCCTTTGAACCGATTCTGATTGAAGGCAAGGCCATAAGACTTCATCCGCTGGTATGCTCCGCGTTTAATGCCGACTTCGACGGCGACCAGATGGCTGTTCATCTGCCTCTTACTGTCGAGGCTCAGCTTGAAGCACGTGCCCTCATGATGTCCACCAACAACATTCTTTCACCTGCCTCCGGAGATCCTATTATCGGACCTTCCCAGGATATGGTGCTTGGTATCTACTACATGACCCGTATGAAGGTCGGTGCCAAGGGCGAGGGTATGCTGCTGACATCACCTAAGGAAGCAGAGAGCCTTTATCGTGCAGGTCTTGCAGAGCTTGGCGCCCGTGTAAAGTGCTACATCACTGAATATACAAAGAATGAAGACGGCACTTTTGACAGCAAAACCGAGCTCAAGACCACAACCGTAGGTCGTGCAATTCTTTCGCTGATCCTGCCGAAGGGCCTTCCGTATACCCTTATCGACAAGCCTTATACCATGACTGATGCGGATAAGGAGGAGCTTCAGAAGGATCCTCGCTGCTGGTTCAAGTTTGTGTCCAATGAGGCTCTGAGCAAGAAGCTGATTGCCAAGATGCTGAATGTCTGCTATCACACTCTCGGCATAAAGGATACCGTGGTTTTTGCCGACCATCTCATGTATATCGGTTTCCACTATGCTGCTCTTTCAGGTGCGTCCGTATGTGTTGACGATATGGTGATCCCTGATGAGAAGGTCAAGATTATCGAGGATGCCGAGGACAAGGTTGCCGATATTCAGGAGCAGTTCAATTCCGGTAGTATCACTCAGGGTGAAAAGTACTCCAAGGTTCTTGATATCTGGGGTGATGCCAACAAGCGCGTAACCCGCGCCATGATGGACAATCTCTGTGCCGAAGAGGCGGAGAACAGCCTTGGTCAGACTGAGAAGCAGGCTTCCTTCAACAATATCTACATGATGGCCGATTCCGGTGCCCGTGGTTCTGAGAAGCAGATTTCCCAGGTTGCAGGTATGCGCGGTCTGATGGCAAAACCTGACGGAACAATTATCGAGACCCCTATCGTGGCAAACTTCCGCGAAGGTCTGGACGTTCTTCAGTACTTTATTTCAACCCACGGTGCCCGTAAGGGTCTTGCCGATACGGCTCTTAAGACTGCCAACTCCGGTTATCTTACCCGCCGTCTTGTTGATGTTGCACAGGATGTGGTTGTAAAGGAAGATGACTGCGGTACTGACGAGGGTCTTGTCATTACAGCTCATATCGTGGGCGGTGATGTGGTTGAGAAGCTGCGTGAGCGTGTTCTCGGTCGTGTTACTGCTGTGGATATCTGCAAGCCTGGTACAAACACTGTCATTATCCCTGCCGGTACCATGCTGGATGAGAAGTGGTGTGATGTGATCGAACAGAACAGTGTGGACAGCGTAAAGGTACGTTCTCCTATCACCTGCCGTACTCCGTTTGGAATATGTGCCAAGTGCTACGGACGTGATCTTGCCCGCGGCTATATGGTTAACCGCGGTGAAGCAGTGGGTGTTATGGCTGCACAGTCTATCGGTGAGCCTGGTACACAGCTGACCATGCGTACCTTCCATGTGGGCGGTACGGCATCACGTTCGGTTGAAGATACCTCCGCCCAGGCTAAGAATGCCGGAACAGTACGTCTCAAGGCCAAGTATGTGGTCAACTCTGAAGGCAAGTATGTGGTAACAGGCCGTTCAGCTGAAATTTCCATTATTGACGATTTCGGACTGACCAAGGAAAACCGCAAACTTCAGTCCGGTGCTGTTCTTGAGGTCAAGGACGGAGACAGGGTAGAGGTCGGTCAGATCTTGGCCAACTGGGATCCGCATTCTCATCCGATAATTGCCGAAGTTAAGGGCTTTGTGAAGTTCGTTGATATTATTGACGGTGTAACGGCTGTTTCAAAGCGTGACGAACTTACCGGTCTGACATCATGGCAGATTAAGGAGCTGGGAACCCAGAGCAACAAGGAAGCCCGCAGACCTATGATCAAACTGGTGGACGAAAAGGGCGAGGATATTGCGGTTGTAGGAACTCCTACTTCCTACTATATGCAGGATCAGGCAATAATCGAACTCTCTGACGGTGATGCTGTTAATGTGGGTGATGTTATCGCCAAGATCCCTAAGTCCGTATCCGGTACAAAGGATATCACCGGTGGTCTGCCTAGAGTTGCGGATCTGTTTGAAGCCCGTGCTCCGAAGGAGCCTGCAATTCTGGCTGAGATTGACGGTATCGTCAAGTTCGGCAGGGAAACAAAGGGTAAGAGACGTCTTATCATTGAAGCAGCCGACGGCAGAGTTCATGAGGAGATGATTCCAAAGCAGAGAAACATCAATGTTTATGAAGGTGAAACCGTTGAGAAGGGTGAAGTCATCGTTGAAGGTGCCGAGGCGGCTGCCGATATTCTCCGTCTCAGAGGTGTAAGCGAGGTTGCCCGCTACATTGTCAACGAGGTCCAGGACGTTTACCGTGCCCAGGGTGTTAAGATCAATGACAAGCATATTGAGATTATCATCCGCCAGATGCTCCGCAAGTGCGAAATCATCAACCCTGGTGATTCTGAATATCTTGAGGGCGATCATGTAGAACTTGCCCGCATCAAGATGATCAATGAAGAACTTGAGGCACAGGGCAAGGAGCCTGCCGTATATCAGCGTCTGCTCATGGGTATCACCAAGGCATCTCTGAATACCGAGTCCTTCATATCTGCAGCATCCTTCCAGGAAACAACCCGTGTGTTCACTGAAGCTGCCGTCGCCGGCAAGGTTGATGATCTGAGAGGTCTGAAGGAGAACGTAATCGTAGGTAGACTGATTCCTGCCGGTACCGGTTACGCATATCACGAGGAGCGTGCACGTACACGTGCGGAGCGTATGCAGACAAAAGAGCTCAGCAGGGAAGAGGTTGAATCTCAGATTTCCGATGCACTGACTGAAGGTGATCAGACTCCTGAAGTTCCGTCAGAAGAGACAGAACCTGTAACCGAGTAAATCTTTATAATTTTTAAACCGTGGGCCGAGGATCTCGGCCCTTTTATTTTTGTGATAAAATTCACCATGTATTGTTTTCGTAAATACATGTTGATTAAGTGCTCAGCTTTTTTGCTGAACGGGTCTTTTATAATTTGAGGAAATATAGCAATGTCAAAGGAAATTCTTTCTACTGATAAGGCTCCTGCCGCCATCGGTCCGTATGTACAGGCTGTCAGGGCAAACGGATTTGTTTTTACCTCCGGTCAGATCGCCATTGATCCGGCTACTCAGAAAATTGTCGAGGGTGACATAAACGTCCAGACACACCGTGTTATGGATAATCTGAAGGCCGTTCTTGATAATGCCGGTCTTTCTTTTGATGATGTTATCAAGACTACATGCTTCCTTAAGAACATTTCAGATTTCTCCGCCTTCAATGCGGTTTATGGTGAGTATTTCAAGAATACGGCACCTGCCAGATCCTGCGTTGAGGTGGCAAGACTTCCCAAGGATGTACTTGTAGAGGTTGAGCTTGTTGCCGTCTGCCGTGACTGATGCCGGCAGCTGATGTTTTTTACTGAGGCAGGATCTCTGATCCTGCCTTTTTGGGGAAGAAAAAAATGGATCAGCCGGATTTTGTTCTTCTGGTAAACGGGATCCCGTACGGAAATGAAGCTCCGTCTCTGGCTTATCTTTTCGCTGCCGAGGCAGTTCAGCGATACAGAGTCAAAGCCGTTTTTTTTTACGAGGACGGTGTGCTTAATGCTCAGAAATACACATCTCCGGCCAGTGATGAGACAGATCTTGTTCTATTATGGTCGGAACTGGCTCTTGAGCATAAGATCAGACTGATTGTCTGTTCATCCGCCGGGGAAAGACGTGGCGTCCGGAAAGAAACTGTGAAAACAGGCTTTGAAACTGGCTCTCTGTCGGATCTGGCTCTGTTCCTGTCGGAAGGATGCAGGATGGTGCAGTTCAGATGAAACTTGCAGTTATATTTCAGTCACCCCCTCACGGGAGTGCAAAAGGCCGGGAGGGTCTTGATGCACTGCTGGCCATGAGTGCCTTTATTGAGGATCCCGCTGTTATTTTTACCGGGGACGGGATCTACCAGCTGAAGAAGAATCAGCAGCCAGATGCTGTGTTAAGCAGGGATCATGCAAAAACCTTCGGTGTTCTTAAGCTCTATGATATTCAGAGGATCTATGTTCCCTCCGATGATCTGACAGAGCGTTTTCTTTCTCCTGATGAGCTAATCCTTCCTGTGAAAGCAGTTTCAAGGGATTTTTGCAGGAGTATTATTGAATCGGCTGATTATAAAATGGTTTTCTGATGATACATATTTACAGTGATCCGCCTGACATGGAACGGAAGCTTCTTCGGGTTATTTCCATGCTGGGAGATAATGATATTCTGATCTTTACAGGTGACGGTGTTCTCAACAGCCTGAAAACGGAAATCGGTGCCAGGATCCTTTACCTTCAGCCTGATCTGAAGGCAAGAGGCATAGAAATAAAACCAGGATCAGGGAAAAGCATTTCTCTTTCTGAAATGGTCGATCTTGTTGCTGGAGATCATAAATCCCCGGTCAGCTGGTAGCATCACACAGAGATATGTTCAATATTCCGCGTGATGCCGTACTTTCCGCTTAGCCCCAGAAAACTCTGTCCTGATCCTCATGAATCATAGAAGTTGCGGCCGTCATCGGTTACAAGCCTTTCAGCTTTCGGATATTCGAAGATTTCTGGTTTGTCGGCGTTCGCAACAAGATAGTTTACAAATTCCGAAGCATACCATTTTGCCATATTGAGATTATGCATAAGGCAGTAGCCGCAGTTTACTGCTGTGGCTCCGGGAACATCCACTGCTTCATGCACGGATTTGAAGGCATTCAGCAGCAGACTGTAAATTTCCCTGGAAGGACGGCAGCCTTTAAGTATAAGGTAAAAACCGGTGAGGCATCCCATAGGACCCCAGTAGATGATTTCGTCCTTCCAGTCCGGATCGTTTCTCAGAAAGGTTGCAATGATGTGCTCAAGAGAGTGCATTGCGGCCACATCGATTACAGGCTCCCGGTTAGGTCTTTTGAGTCTTATATCATATGTTGTGACTGTGCCGCTGCCAACGGTGTCAACTCTGCTGACGAATATTCCTGGAACTATGAGTGTATGATCAACGGAAAAACTCGGTATCAGATCCATGTGTACGTTTCCTTTTCTTATGTGAGTTTTGATAATTCAGGCAAAAAATATCAGATGCCAGGACTATTATCGCATCTATCAGCGGTATTTGATGAAAAAAGTTCGGCTTTGCATTTATTTTTTGCAGAAGAAAACGTACCGGGTATCCGTGTTCTTGTGAAATATTCGGACATAAAAAAAACCGGAGCTTTCATGCACCGGTCCGCCTGAGATGATTTATGCTGTTATACAGCTTCGTCGTTTTCTTCACCGGTTCTGATACGGATGATTCTTTCAATATCACTTATAAAGATTTTTCCGTCACCGATCTTCCCTGTATATGCACCTTTGGTTATGGCTTCAATGCAGGCATCAACATCCTCATCCTTTACTACAACCTCAAGTTTCGTTTTTGGAAGAAAATCAACTACGTATTCTGCACCGCGGTAAAGTTCTGTATGACCTTTCTGGCGACCGAAACCCTTGACGTCTGTCACAGTCATTCCGCTGATACCCTTGTCATTCAGAGCTTCTCTGACGTCATCAAGCTTGAAAGGTTTTATTATCGCTGTAATTCTTTTCATCTGATACCACCTGTCTATTAATAATGATTGGAAATCATATTATCCTTAAGTTGGAGCCTTATCAATAAGATCTCTCTGTTTTGGATATTCTGTTTCTGCTGAAGGGATCAGTGTTGCCGTTCTATTGTTACCGAGCAAGCTGATCCCGGCAATTCAGCAGACAATCACACTTTGATATTTGCTATCAGTGATTGTATGCCCTTTCCCCGTGGTAGGCCAAATCAAGACCTTCACGTTCCTGATCACGCTGTACTCTGATTCCGGTGAGCTTCGATGCCGCAAAGAATGCTGCATAGGCCACGGCGGCAGTCCAGATTACGGTTACAACTACGGATACCGACTGACCGACTACCTGTTGGAGTATGGTTTCATTGCCGTTGCCGAATCCGGTTCCGCCAAGTTCAGGTGAACAGAAGATTCCTGTCAGGATGGCGCCTGTGATGCCGCCTACACCGTGGACTCCGAATACGTCCAGGGAATCATCCACATTAAGCATTCTCTTAAGACCGTTTACACCCCAGTAGCATATCATGCCTGCGATTATGCCGATGCAGATCCCTCCGACTATTCCCACGTAGCCGCATGCCGGAGTTATCGCAACAAGACCCGCAATGGCACCGGAACAAGCACCGAGCATTGAAGGCTTGCCGCTTACTATCCATTCAAGAGTCATCCATGAGAGGACGCCGGCTGCAGGTGCGAGGACGGTGTTGGTGAACGCAAGAACCGAAGTTCCGTCAGGAGAAAGACTTGAGCCTGCGTTGAAACCGAACCATCCGAACCACAGCAGACATGTTCCTATCATGGTTATGGTCAGGCTGTGAGGAGCCATGCTTTCCTTGCCGTAGCCGATTCTCCGTCCGACAAAATAAGCTCCGACGAGACCGCATATGGATGCATTGATATGAACAACAGTACCGCCTGCAAAGTCAAGAACTCCGAAACTGCTGTCAAGCCATCCGCCGCCCCATACCATATGCCACGACGGAATATAAGCCAGTACAAACCAGACAGGCATGACAACAAGAAGTCCTGAGAATTTGATTCTTTCTGCAAAGGATCCGAGGATCAGACATGCTGTAATGGCTGCAAAAGCCCCCTGGAATGAGAAATAGCACAATTCACTCAAATTGTTTGAATCTACGGTATCCACTGAGATCCCTTTCAGGAAAATTTTGGAGAAATCACCGTAGAACAGGTGTATGAAGGAATCGTTTTCTGTACCCATTGCCAGTGAATAACCGAAAAAAGCCCACAGTATGTACATGAGACTGAAGCATACTATCGACTGGATCATGATTGAAAGCATGTTTTTTGATCTGACCATGCCACCGTAGAAAAGAGCTATTCCAGGTATGGACATGATTATGACCAGGGCTGCACATATCATGATGAAGCCGTTGGCTGCCACATCAAGCTGTGGCTGTGTTTCTGCAGCGACGGCTGCTGAACTGAGCAGACCGGCACATCCCGCTACTGATAGTTTTTGAATAATTGTCATAGTTGGCACCTCCGCCTCTGAAAGACTAAAAAGTTTGAACTAGATCTAAAATAAAATACTGACGCTTAAAAATCAATAGAAATTTAAATAAAAACTTAAAAATCTTTTGTTTGAATGGTGGTAAACTTAATTTAATTAGTTGATTGGTCTTTTGGAAGACTGATCGGCGGGCGGAGCTTTTACTGCTGCGGGGTGAAGTTACAGCCGGGATCTGAACATGAATGTCGGCAGAATGCTGTCAGAGGGATTCTGTTTATTCATTGTTGAACATCCTTAACCCCGGGACACTGCCTGAGAAAAATCTGCGGAATCATTTCTGTTACAGAAAACTGATCAGCATTTTACGAGAATTCCGACTCTGTTTAATTCTGATTGTGACGGCTTCGATGATAAATGGCATATAAGTTGCTTTATACGAATTATCATAATAGTTTTCGGAGGCAGTCAGTTTTCTGACAGATGAAAAAAATGGCTAAAGGTATTTCAAGATTCGGAAGGTTTGCTGTTTTAAACTGGATTATGCTCTGGTTCATTCTTATCAACGGGATGATAGTGATGCTTCCTGCTGATGTGGTTGGTGAAAAAGGCTCTCAGTGGATTACAAGTCATAACTACTACTGGTATGCCGGACTTGTTGTAGGCATTTCATACTTCATAAGTCATTTCATAACCATTGTGTGTTCAAGTATTTTTGAGGGTGCGACAACCAAGTCTCAGGAGTCTAGTCTTCAGAATATGATCAGGTGTCTGGATTTTACCGAAAAGGCTGTTTTAAGGGAATTTGTTCTTCAGCGTCGCAGTGTTATCAATCTGCCTGTCAATGAGCCTGCCGTCAAGAATCTGCTTGGTGCCGGAATTTTGACATATGCCTACGGTACTCCCCAGAGTGGTGATTTATCCACAATGAAGGCAATGATGATTACTCTCAATGCCCGACAGTACATTACCTACAAGATCCTCGGTCTCAGCAAATCAGGAATGAGCGAGGAGCAGATAGAGCAGATCCTTAACGAGCGTCCGAAGTTCATCGGTAAGAATCTTTCCCGCACATAAAACGATTTTGAATATGCCAAGGATAAAGGGTACCGCCAAAGTCGGTGCCTTTTGTTTTATGCGGCATTCGTTTTTCTGACTTGGAACTAAAGCAATGAACACGCATGATGATTTTACGTTTTGCAGCATGCATTCCGGGAAGATGCTCTGTCAAACGCAGGGAAGAACTTTAATTCATTTGCAATAATGCTTTTTTACCTGATCAAATCTTTGCTGCAGCCGTTATTTCACAAAAAAATGTGTTGCAGTCATGCAAATTCCTTTCTGCACAAAGTGCCGGAATGTTAAAAAAATGTATAATTGAGACATGAGGTTTTATATTTTTGTTTTTTTGTGTTCTGCAGCCATTCTTCAGGGGTGTTCCACCTATATGCCCAGCGATCCGGGTAATCTGTGTACGATATTTACAGAAAACGAGGACTGGTATGAAGATGCAAAAAATGCAAGGGAACGCTGGGGGGCCCCTCTTCATGTCATGATGGCTATTATGAAGCAGGAATCCTCCTTTGTGGCAGACGCAAAACCTCCGATGCAGTATTTTCTTTTCATTCCCATCGGCCGGGTCAGCAGTGCCTACGGCTATGCACAGGCACAGGATCCGGTATGGGATGATTACCAGAGATCATCGGGAAATTCCTGGTCTTCCAGAGATGACTTCTCTGATGCGATAGATTTTATCGGATGGTACATGAATATAACCAACCGGAAAAACGGTGTGTCAAAGTGGGATGCATACCGCCAGTATCTGAATTATCATGAGGGATGGGGCGGATACAGCCGCCAGACCTATAAGGGTAAAACCTGGCTGCTGAATATTGCGAAGAAGGTTGAATCACAATCGGCACAGTATGCGGCACAAATGAAAAAATGTGAATTTTAATTTAAGGAGTTTATATGTCCATAATTGAAAGTTTTTCTGCAGATCACACCAAGATGAAGGCTCCGGCTGTAAGGATCTCGAAGAAATTCAACACACCGAAGGGTGATGTTATTACTGTCTATGATTTAAGATTCTGCCAGCCCAACGCAGCTATTATTGATCCCAAGGCTGTTCACACTCTCGGTCATCTGTTGGCTCAGTTTATGAGACAGCATCTTAATCCGGAAATTGGCGAAATCATTGACATTTCTCCTATGGGCAGTCGTACCGGATTCTATATGTCTGTTATCGGTCAGCCGTCTGAGCAGGACGTTGCGGATGCGTGGAGATCCGCCATGTACAGTATTATTGCAGTGAAGGATGAGAGCGAAATTCCGGGACTTAACAGGTACCAGTGCGGATCCTGCCGTGAACACTCTCTGCTGGAGGCTCAGAATATCGCCAAGGCTGTACTGTCTGTCGGTATCGGCATAAATCTGAACGAGAATCTGAAGCTTGACGAAACTCTGATCAAGAACTAACCGGCCAAATATATGAATGAAGCAATAAAACAGGAAAACAGGGCAATTATTAATGAGATGAGTGCCGACGGTATAGATTTGACTCAGGAATATACAGTTGAACATCATTTCTCGGGTCATGATTTCAAACTTCTGGAAAAGCTGGCTGTTGCCGTATATGAACTCGGGTTTGAGGTAACAGACGCCGAGGAGTTCAGAGACGAAAGAAACCGTACTGTATTCTGCTTTGATGCCTACCGGGATATGATTATTTCCGCTGAGGAACTGGAAAAGGACCAGGACAGGTTTCTTCCGCTGCTGACTAAATTCCATGCATTCTACGACGGCTGGGGTGTGCCGATGGAGGATGAAGAGGAATTTTTCGAAGATGATGAAGAGTCTGGGGGAGCAGGGGAGACAGCGGAGTAGTCTGCTCTGAAAGTGAAGCGAAGACAAAAGGCACCGGGATTATGCCTCATGTCCTTTTTGGCACCATAGAACAATGCCGCGCAGGATACATGATCTCTGTTATATGTCAACGCGGCTTTTCTGTCTCCTCTACCAGAATTTTCTGCCGTTTATCAGGTTGGCCAGATGACTGCAGTAGCCGAATCTCGACATCAGATCTTCATAATCCAGGTACTTCATGGAGTCGGCATTTTCCTCTTCATCTGCTGTTTCATCATCTTCCTCTTCTGAGTTGTCCGGATCTGAAAATTCCGGATCCTCCTCCACGTCAAAATCTTCATCATCGGAATCTGCAGGCTCTATTGCAATATATTCATCAAGATAATCCTCGAATTCGCTGAAAGGAAGCACCTCTATCTGATATTTTTCGCTGAGTCTGTCGCACAGTTCTCCGTCTTCGGTATCGCAGACGAGAATGGCGAAATTCTGCATCAGATTCTTCTGAGTTTTTATAATATTGAGATCCCGGGCGGCTTTTTCGAAATCATTCTCGGCAAAGTTGAAGAATGCCACGCCAATCTGAGGTTTCAGCACAAAGCTGATGTTAATCTCACTGTTATTGCAGCTTGCCTTCATGTTGCGACCGAACTTAAACTGGGTATTGCTTATGCCGTTTTCCTCTGTAAGAGTGATGATGTGTTCCTCAATCATCCTTGAGCAGAGATGAGAATACCATCCTGTTTTTAGATACTGTCCGAGTCTGCCTTTATCTTTCAGACTGATCCTGATCTGTCCTGTCTTTTCATCACAGTTCAGCATGGTGAGATACTTTTCCTCCTGAAGAGCGGCAAACAGTCTGTATAGCTGAAACTGTCTGCCGGATGAAAATCCCTTCAGATCAGCCATAATCTCGGATGCCGGATCTGATTCATCAAGACAAGGTTCAAGCAGAGAAGTAATGGCACAGTTGATCTCATTTTCGTCCTCCGGCGAGCAGAGAAGTTTGTCAAGCATCAGCATGCCCGTGGAGTAGGAGTCTATGAGTGTAACGCTGAGGTTGTCGTCGTCAAACAGTTCGCTGCAGTCGGCAAGCTTAAGCTGCACATCTGTGACATGCTGCATAAATGCACGGTTGATTAACCTGTAGCCGAGGAACAGC
>CADBNP010000052.1 GCA_902796095.1 uncultured Aeromonadales bacterium
AGACTTCCTTGATCGCGGTACGGAAAACGCAGAAGTACTTAACTTTATCATCAGCATCAGAGACAGAAAAAACTGTCACTTTATTGAGGGAAACCACGAATCCAATCTGAAAAACTATGCCGAGGAAAAGGAATTCAGAGGAAGTGATTTCAAATACAAAACTCTTCCTCAAATCAAAGACATTGACAGAAAGGACATCCGGATGTTCTGCCGCAGACTCAGACAGTGTGAATACTTCACCTGGAACGGCAGACGTTTTCTTGTATGCCACGGAGGGATCCCCGCTCTTCCTCCTGCGGGACTTATAGGGGTATCAACGTATGATCTGATAAACGGTACAGGCAGCTACGACGACTATGCTGCCGTAGCGGAAGCCTGGCATCGCACCCAGAGCAGCGACTTTATCCAGGTGTTCGGTCACAGAAACACCGGAAATGATCCGGCCATGCTCCATGACAATGTCTACTGTCTTGAAGGAAAGGTGGAATGCGGCGGCAATCTCAGGATCCTGGAAATTGACGAAAACGGCATAACACCGCGGGAATACAAGAACACGGTGTTTGATCCGGCCTACGGTCTCGGTGTTCCTGCGCTGATCCAGAACCTGCGCAAAAACAGATATATCACCGAAAAGAACTTCGGAACCATATCATCCTTCAACTTCACCAGAAATGCCTTCGAAAAGGGGATCTGGAATGAACAGACTGTAACCGCAAGAGGACTGTTTATTGACATATACTCTGGAACAATCGTGGCAAGAGGATATCGAAAGTTTTTCAATATTGACGAAAGAGAGGAAACAAAATTCAATGTACTTGCAGATACAATGAGTTTTCCGGCAAAGGTTTACGTTAAGGAAAACGGTTTTCTCGGACTTGTATCCGTGTATAACGGTGAAATTTTTACAACCTCGAAATCAAATCCGTTTGCAGAATACGCAGACTATTTTCGCAATGTACTGAACAGCAGCTGCAGAGACATGGAATATCTGAAGAAGTACCTGACAGAAAACAGAGTCACTCTTGTTATGGAATGCATCGATACGGTAAATGATCCGCACATAATCAAATACAGTGAAAGCAAGGTGGTGCTTCTTGACATTGTAGACAATGATCTGGAATTCACCCACCGCAGCTATGAGGAACTGAAGCAGGTGGGAGAAAGGCTGGGAATTGAGGTCAAGACGGCAGCCTGCACTCTCAATTCAGCTGAAGAGTTCAAATCCTGGTACAGGGAGCAGCAGCAGGAAACACTGGATCCGCTGATCGGACATATAGAGGGCTACGTCATCGAAGATGCAAAGGGATATATGGTGAAAATCAAACTTCCGTTCTACAGCTTCTGGAAGCATATGCGGACGGCAGCGGAAATTGCACTGAAAAAAGAACCTGAAACCAGAAGACTTAATAAAAAGGGAAAAAGATTCGTAGACTGGCTGAAAGTAAAAATCGAAGAAGGTCTGGATAAAGTCAGGATCATAGAACTAAGGGAGCAGTACATAAAGGAAACCGGTGACAGAATGACTGACTGATCCCTTATAAAAGCAGTTCTCCGAAAGAGTCTGTGACCATATACCGGAAAGGTAAATCATAAAGGCGGCAGATAATCATCTGTCGCCTTAACTTTCATAAAAGCGTCAAAATTCCAGGAGAATAATCTGCAGCCGTTCCTAGCAGCCGTCAGAAAAAATCCTGATCTGAATACCGTCATGATTGCCGTCAAACTTTGAATCGCGGGGATCATGAAAGCACGGTGTATTATAAAAAATATAGCACTTGTTCTTGTAGGTAAGCTCCTCATTGCTTTCAAAAGCGTCAGGAATCGGAATTCCGTTCATGGATACCAGGATCTGACTCGCATCTTTCCACTTCTTGTAAACATATACCCACTTGTTTTCCGGAACCACACCGTCTTCCGAAATCTCACCAAGATCTGCATCAAGAGCTCTCACAATGCCATCGGGAGTTGCATCTGGGAATCCGCACCTGAGAGCTATACTTTCCTCTTCAGAGCAGTTGTCTGCAAGACCGTTCTTACATAGAGAACCATTGAGAGCCTTATGTCCGGCAAGAACTCTTTTGGAATTTACAAGTTCAGCAGAATAACGCAACGCACTTGCCATAGCCTTGAGTGCCGCAATTCTCTCTGCTGTCTGCTCACCGGCAGATACCTGCGGAACCGTACCTGTAAGAACAGTCAGAACAGCAACGGCAGAAACCCGTTTAAACAGGTTGAAAACACAACTATCAAATTTCATAACCTTCCTTCCGGATACTCTGAATCAATCAAACATTAATTGAGACAATAGACTCTATTCAACAAAAGTGTTGATGCCACAGAAACACAATACATTCATAAAGTATTTATATTTTTGAACTAAAAAAGTAAAATTTTTCGCTCATATAACTTTATGATTTATCATATTTATGTCTGGATCAACACTATTCCATAACAGAACCTGACAATAAGCACCCTGTCTCTTCTTTAACACAAACTGATCTGATAGACTGATCATAACTGATATCTGAAATGTAAAATATGTATCAGGTCAAATCTTCGTTAAGACTTGATTCAGAAATTTTACTGTCCAATGACAGGTATCCGCTTTTATTTCAGTTTTTTACTTACAACCGAACATTCCTTTTTACAGAAGCATATTCCGTATATCAGAACTGCTTTGGTATCTGTTCTGCTGATATACGGATCTGCATACTTTTTCCGGATTATCTGTTCAATTGCCCCTATGGCTATCTTTCCCTTGTCCACATCTTCATCTGAAGTCTGCTTTAATTCAAGGATCACTATGCTGCCGCTTGCATCCTTCGGTTTTCTTATCAGATTTATGTATCCATTTCCGGACTCTAAATTTGATTTCTGTTCCCTTATCAGAGATGCTCCGTTTATCAGCAGTCCGTTTATGAATCCATGGTAGTAGTTTTCCTTCGGAGCCTTAGTGGAGAAATCTCTTACTGATACGTATTTTGCCAGCAGTTTGTTCAGACTGTTCTCTACCGTTTCACTATCACCACTGAACAGACCATTTACGAAATCTGACGTATGATCTTTCATTTCCCCGGTTGTTGCTGAAGAAATCCATAATTTTGGTTTTAAAACAGTTTCTGATTTCCTGATTCGGTATGTAAAGGGAATACAGCGTTTCATAATTCCTGGTTTTTTCTTCATTCAGTCCGACTTCACTGTTTTTATCCTGTTCGATTTCGTCAGCTTCTTCCGTCTCATCATCCGGATAGATGGTCTTTTCAGGATTAAAAGTCAGATAACCGGTATAAAGAAGCAGTGTCCAGAAATCTG
>CADBNP010000053.1 GCA_902796095.1 uncultured Aeromonadales bacterium
AAAAGGAGGGGTTATGGGAATTAACCTTAAGAAGGGAAATTCGGCAGATGTCGGTATTTCCAATGCCATTGTCGGTCTGGGCTGGGTCGCCCAGGAGAGCAGTTCCGGTTTTGAGTTTGATCTGGATGCATCCGCATTCATGGTAGGTGAAAATCACAAGATACCGGATGATCTTTTCTTCGTATTTTACAATAACCAGACTTCTCTGGACGGTTCTGTCCAGTCCAGCGGTGATGATCGTTCTGGCGGCGGCGGAGATGACGACAATGAGAGTCTTACGGTGCAGCTTGATAAGGTCGATCCGAAAATCAGGGAAATAATTTTTGTTGTGTCCATTTACGAATGCATGGCAAGAAAGCAGGATTTCGGTCAGGTTGATCAGGCTTATATCAGAATTGTAGATCAGGATACCGGAAAGGAAATTCTCCGTTATCAGCTTGAGGATGATTTCGGCGGCATGACTCTTATAGAATTCGGAAAACTTGTCCGTAACGGCAAATCATGGAAATTTGAGGCCATGGGCAATGCCTACAGAAAGGAACTTGATTATCTTGTTGATAAATATGCGGGTTAAAGAATTATGATAGATTTAAAAAAGGGAAGCAGATTCAATCTGAAGAAAAACGACGCGGGGGCAGGTGGTGACGGCTCCAGCATTGAGCGTTTCTGTGTCGGATGCAAATGGGGAATGGTTAAGGCCAAGAAGTTATTTGGACTTTTTTCTTCAGATGAGGATGTAGATCTTGATTTGAGCTGTGTGATGTTCAATCGCAGCGGTGAGATGGTGGACTGGATTTATTCTCCGGATTACCGCCCGGAATTTCTGAAGCATTACGGTTATGGAATGGGCAAACTGGTATCAAACGGCGGAGGGGTTCGTCACAGCGGAGATGATCGCCAGGGTGGCAGCAGTGATGCTGATAACGAGGTTATCGTGGTGGATACGAAAAAAATAAATCCGGGTGTTTCTACGATTGTCTTTTTTCTGAATTATGTTGATGACGGAAATAAGAATTGTGACTTTTCCAAAATTCCTTTTGCTTCCATCAGACTGTTTGAAGGTGATCCGGATAAAGTTGATTTTGTTCATGCCCAGTATAACGTAGCTTCCGATCCTTCTTTTGCCGGCAGAAAGGCAATGATTATGGGCAAACTTGTACGTACAGATCAGGGCTGGTCGTTTGATGCCATAGGCGAAGCGACAGAAGACAGCAATCTCTGCGAAACAATGAACAGAATCAAAAAGAGTTATGTCAACTGAAGGAGTCTATTTAAATGAGAAGATTACCAGTATATCTGATGCTTGATACTTCAGGCTCAATGTACGGCGAGCCGATTGAGGCTGTAAAGAACGGTGTAAGCGTGCTTCTTTCTGCACTGAAAAGTGATCCTTATGCTCTTGAGACAGCATATATCAGCATTATCACCTTCAGCAGTGATGTTAAGCAGATTGTACCTCTTACGGATATCAATTCTGTTGCGGAACCGTCTCTGTCAGCCGGAGGCTGCACTGAACTTGGCAAAGCTCTTGAGGTTGTATCTGAATGCATTGACAAGGAAGTTGTAAAATCCTCCAAGGAGAAGAAGGGTGACTGGAAGCCGATGGTGTTTATCATGACTGACGGAGAACCGACTGATAATATCAAACTTGGTCTTGATCGTTTTAAGAAGACAAAGACGGGTATTGTTGTTGCCTGTGCTGCAGGAACAGCAGCCAATACGGATGTGCTTAAGGAAATTACGGAAAATGTAGTTTCGCTTGCCTCCACCGACAGTGAGTCAATAAAGGCCTTCTTTAAGTGGGTTTCCGCTTCTATCAGTACGGGAAGCCAGAAAATTGATAACTCCGGTCAGGAAACATCGGGTATGGATGATCTTCCTCCGCCTCCTGATGAAATCAACATAGTGGTGTAAGAGTTTTATCATCATGAATATTTCGGGAGATCTCTGTGTCTCCCGATTAATTTTGAATTGGAGATGTTTATGCCGAGAAGACTTCCTGTTTATCTCCTGATTGATACTTCCGGTTCGATGAAAGGTGAACCGATTGAATCTGTGAAGGTTGGAATCAGTTCAATGATTTCGACTCTGATGAATGATCCTTTTGCTCTGGAGTCCGTATATCTTTCTCTGATAACCTTTGACAAGGACGTTAATCTTTTATTTCCTCTTACTGCAGTTGATGAGCTTAATCTGCCGGATATTACAACACCGGATTACGGACCGACCCATCTTGGAGCCGCTCTTGAGCTTCTGAACAGGAGAATCAGCCAGGAATTCATACCGAATTCACCAACCCAGAAGGGTGACTGGCTTCCTGTGCTTATAGTCATGACTGACGGAAAACCATCTGACAGTCTGCTTTACGAACAGATGTGCGAGACTCTTAAAAAAAGAAAATTTGGAAGAGTAATAGCCTGTGCCGCCGGTCCTCAGGCAAAAATTGAACCTCTTAAAAAATTAACATCTGAGGTGTACAAACTTGAAAATCTTGACAGCGATTCATTCATAAAGCTGTTTCAGTGGGTTTCATCGTCTATAGATGAATTCAACAAAAGTCAGGGTATTGGTGTTGAAACTTCACTCCCTCCTCCGCCTGATGAAATTATGGTCTTTTGAAAATAATGCCCGGCGTGCCTTGACGGATAAAAAATTGCCGGGTTTATGCTCCTACGATATTAGGGACAGGAACTGTTGCTATGGATAATGATACCGATAAAAATTTTAATAACGAACTTAAGCTGGTTTTCAGTTTTTCGCAGGATCTCGGAAAGGACTGCTTTTTAAAATATGACATTAAAGATTTTTTTAAAATCTTTGAGCTTAATGATTCGCTGTTTGACAGCTGTCTTGCAAACCTGGATGCAAACTGTACCGGGAATGAATCAGAAGCCGACAGAATCTATGAAACAATAGTTGACAGAATCAGATCCAGGAGCAGTTGTAAAGATCGTTATGATGAACTAAAAAGCATGTTGTTAAAATTAAAACGACTGATAAATATGGATGGTTCCGGCGAGGTTCAGGTGGAAATGTCTGAATGCTGTCAGAAAAATTCTGTCGGTTCAGAAGATCACAGGATAAAAATACCGGGCGGAATTTCAGGAGATTTAAAACTTTGCCAGATAGTAAAAGTTGGTAAATCAAACAAATGCTGCGTATCTTTAACAGTAAGCTTTCGTGATAAAGATGCGGAAAAGGATTTATGTGAGAATACGGATTTGTCATGTCATATCGACAATTCTTCGACAGGGGATGAAAATAAACAGGTTGCCTCTCCGTCACCGTCACATTCTGATTCCGAACCTGTGCAGAATAACAAAATCGATGCAGAGCCTGATGTTTCTGCTGATCAGACAAAAAATTCAGATGCGGTTACCAAACCTTCAGACAGGGTTTCTGATAAATCCGAGGAAACAGGAACAGCCGGAGCAAAAATTATTTCTGAAGATGAAAGCTGCAGATCGGCACAGAATAATGAAAACTGTAAATCAGAAAATACCGAAACAGATATTGATAACGAAACCGGGATCAAAACTGAAAACAGAAATGATTCGGCTCAAAGTTCTGAAGATAAGGTAAACATCAGTGAAGAGATGAATAAACCGGAAGAATCTGAAGCCGCTGATACAGTTTCTGATGAAAAACAGAGTTCGGCTGATACCAAATCATCTTTAAAAGATTCTGCTTCATCCGGATCTGATGGCAGACCGTCAGTCAGTCTGAAAAAGGATATAC
>CADBNP010000054.1 GCA_902796095.1 uncultured Aeromonadales bacterium
GCCTCCTCCTGTTTAAAGGAATAACGGAGCATGAGTGCGGCAGAAAGGATCTGTGCGACAGGATTTGCAATGTTCTTTCCTGCAATATCCGGAGCTGAGCCGCCGGCAGGCTCGTATAGACCGAAACCGTCCTCGCTTAAGCTTGCTGAAGGCAGCATTCCCATGGATCCGGTGATCATTGCACATTCATCAGACAGAATGTCACCGAACATATTGGAGCAGAGCAGAATGTCAAACTGGGCAGGATCCTTGATGAGCTGCATTGTTGCATTATCTATGTAAATGTTTTCCAGAGTAACCTCAGGGTATTTCTTTGCAACTTCGGCAACAGTTTCACGCCACAGAATAGAACTCTGCAGAACATTTGCCTTGTCAACGGAAGTTACTTTTTTCTTTCTGAGCATGGCAGCCTCAAATGCATTTACCGCAATTCTTTCGATTTCAAATTTATGGTAAATCTCCGTGTCATATGCCTTTTCAGTGCTTCCGCTTCCCTCGCGTCCCTTAGGCTGACCGAAATAAATTCCTCCGGTCAGTTCTCTTACGACTACCATGTCAAAGCCTCTGTTGGCGATGTCCTCTCTCAGCGGTGAAAGACAGTTGAGCCCCTGGTAGATTTTGGCAGGACGCAGATTTGAGAAGAGCTTGAAATGAGAGCGAAGCGGCAGAAGAGCACCTCTTTCAGGGCGTTCGGCAGGAGGAAGATGATCCCATTTCGGACCTCCTACAGAGCCGAACAGAATGGCATCGCTTTCCTCGCAGGCTTTCAGTGTGCTCTCCGGAAGCGGAGTTCCGTGGTTGTCGATGGCAATGCCGCCGACATCATGTTTTGACAGTTCAAATTTTAAACCAAATTTCTGTTCTACTGCATTAAGCACCCTGATGGCTTCTTCCATTACCTCAGGTCCGATACCGTCTCCTGGCAAAACTGCCACTTTATAACTAGCCGCCATTCCTTACTCCTAGATAAAAATTCAATAATGTAAATACTTATGAGATCAGATGTTTTCAGTCTTTGCCGTATGAATACTCTTTTTCTGCAATTTACGGATACATGACATTAATTCAGGATCTGAATTAAAGAAAATGTGAAGCGAAAAATTCAAGTACGGCACATTTCGTGATCTATATCTGCAATTTGTGCAATTATATCAAAATTGGATTTAGCCGCGGAATTTAATCTGTTTTTTAGGTTTAAGATCCGTGTCAGGTTATCCGGTTTATTGTCCGGTTTCTTCCGGCTGCTGAGCGGTACTGAAAGCGCATGGTTTAAGTCGTTTTACGTTGAAATGAACGTTTGAAGTTGCAACATCAACAGCTGTTGCAGCTGAGAGTATGAGTTGAATAAACCGTTATGTACAGCCTGCACCTTCAGTCATGTTTGAGTTTTATCCTGAACCGGATTATCTTTGGGAGGATAATCATCATTCAGTAACGACAGCTGTGAAGTTTTTCCCGGTTTCGTTTAAAATAACTACCTGGGTTTTCCTTGCTGATTTTTACCGGCCGCTCTGCTTTCATGGAGCTGACTGTATCCGGTTTGTATCAGAAGAATGAAAGAATCCCCTGTTTATGCCGGACTCCGGTACTTTCTTTTCTGTCTTATAAAGCTGAACGTATGCGTTTTGTTTGATGCCTGATTCCTCCTGCCGGTATGATGATTTTTTTTCAGAACGGTGATTTTTCCCTGTGAAAACCGGAATGAGCAGAATCCAGGATCTGTAACAAGTCCGACGTCTGAGACTGCACTGTTCAGACTTTTCAGCAGCGTTTTTTTATAGTTTTGAATCGTTTTTCAGAACTTGTGGCAAATTCAGAATTTTTGGGAATTAGTTTTTGTTTATGTCAAAGGTTGATACTTCAAAATATCCTTCGGGTTCCAAATCATACTATGCTCCGGGCCAGAGCAGGGAGATTCCCCATGACTATAAGGCTGAACAGTCGTTGCTCGGTTGTCTGCTTCTTGATAATAATGCCTGGGATCAGGTCGCCGGTACTATTCGCAAGGAGGATTTCTACGACTTTCCTCACCAGGCTATTTTTGAGGCCTGTGAGAGAATTGCAGCATCAAGAAAAAATATTGATCTGATCACGCTGCAGTCTGAACTTGATTCTGCAGATCTTCTTGAAAAGGTTGGCGGTCAGGAATACATTACGGCACTTGCGGATCTTGTTCCGTCATCAGCTTCCGTGAGCAGCTATGCCAGTGTCGTCAAGGATCGTTCAGTCAAGCGTCAGGTTCTGGACTGCTGTCGCAGCTTGTCCGATTTTGTTTATGAAAACAAAGGTGTAACGGGTGATGAAATTCTTCACAAGGCGGAGAATTCCTTTTTCGAGATTTCTGAAAATTCTCTGAACAATGATTCTGTGGGACCTAGACCTATTAAGGATATAGTAATGGAAACCATGAATCATATTCAGGAAAATATGAAACTTCGAATGAACGGAGGCAATGGTATAACAGGCATACCTTCCGGTTTTCATGCACTTGATGAAAAAACCAGCGGATTTCATCCCGGTGAAATGATTGTTCTTGCCGCCCGGCCTTCCATGGGCAAAACAACCCTGGGCATGAATTTTGTGGAAAATGCCTTTCTTGATCCGAATAACCACAAACCTGTTGTTGTTTTCTCTCTTGAAATGCCGGCGTGGCAGATTGTTCTCAGAATGTTAAGTTCACTGTCCGATATCAAACTGCAGAGGCTGAGCAAGGGAGAGCAGCTTACAGGTGAGGAACTGGCCAAGCTCAGCAGGGCGGTGAGTGTGATAAAACAGCCTGATCGCATGAATATGCTTTTTATTGATGATCAGACAGGCCTTTCCCCAAGTGATGTGAGGGTAAGGGCAAAAGCCATAAGCAAGAACTACGGCGGGATAAGCATGATTTTGATAGATTACCTCCAGCACATGTCAATTCCCGGATATGGAACAGACAAACTTCATGAGGTTTCTGAAATATCCCGCTCACTTAAGCAGCTGGCCATGGAATTAAAAATACCGGTGATAGCTCTTGCCCAGCTCAGTCGAAATCTGGAAAATCGACCTGACAAGCATCCGCAAAATTCTGATTTGAGAGAATCCGGAGCCATAGAGCAGGATGCGGATCTGATTATGTTCATATATCGTGATGAATACTATCACAAGGACAGCAAAAAAAAGGGTATTGCGGAGGTTATTATTGGAAAACAGCGTAACGGACCGACAGGAACTGTTGAACTGATTTTTGAAAGTGAATATTCCCGCTTTTCAAATTATGCCAGTAATTATGATTCTCCTGAGGTTCAGCCCCGTCCTTCTGATGTAGGCAAGTATGGCGGCACGCCGCAGTAAATTCCACTTGCTGCCACAAATTTTTTGCATGGAGTCTGTATGCAGTCTGTAAAATCGATAATTAATCTGGATGCCTTAATTCACAACATAGGCGTGATAAAGAGCAAACTGAACGGATCTAAAATTGTTGCCGTGGTTAAGGCAAACGCCTATGGGCACGGTCTTGTTCAGATAGCCAAAACCCTGAGCAGTCATGTGGAGGCCTATGCTGTTGCCCGCATAGAGGAGGCACTGAGTCTTCGCAGTGCCGGAATTGTAAAGCCGATTATTCTGCTGGAGGGCTTTTTCAATGAGGCCGATATTCCTGTAATAGTAGCCAATAATTTTGAGGTGGCTCTTCACAGCTTTCAGCTGCTGGAGCAGGTGGAGCGGGCGGAAATCCCTTCACCTGTAAAATGCTGGCTGAAGCTGGATACCGGCATGCACCGTCTCGGAGTTGGACCGGATGAGGCGGATGAGTTTTATAACCGCATGATGTCCTGCGGCAATATTGCGAAGCCCTTCGGACTGATATCTCATCTGTGTACGGCTGATGAACCAGAAAAGAGTGATTACACTGAAAGACAGATCAGAATTTTCAGAGACTTTGAGCATGCTCA
>CADBNP010000055.1 GCA_902796095.1 uncultured Aeromonadales bacterium
AAACAGATTTTATCGTGAATTCTTGGACGCAATTAATCTGAGTGTGCCTGCGGATCGATGAACTGAAACAGAACCTGTGCAGGTGTTTCGCAGCAAATGAGGAGATAATACGGACAGAAACCCTTATGCCACAAGGAGCTAGGCGACCTGAAGAAATTAGAATTTTAGCATACACATTAGGGGATACGTTTCCGCATTTCGGACATACAACTTTCCTGGGTGATCTTCGAACTGTTCCTTTCTCGCTGTTGCTTTCAGATGTTCAGAAAGTTATGGCTGACTCAAAAACTCTGAATGTAGCTGAACAAGTTACAGTATGTTATTTTCGCACCCACTAATTTGACAATTTTGACCAGGCAAAAATCCAGTTCCGATAAGGTTTTTTGCCACTTTTTTAGTCTCCGAAGTCAAAAACACGGGAGAGACACAAAAAAGCCCGGGTTTCCCCGGGCCTTCTGTTGTTTGAATTCCTGCTTCAGCTTACAAGCTTGAAGCGATCTGATGTAACAGTCTCGCTTACCGGTTCAATTCTGAACTGGGGATCAAGTTCGTCGCCGCGTTCGGTATCGACTACAAGAATTTCAGTCTTATTAATAAAATTAAACTCGGTAGCTGTTGAAATGGTATATGCACCCATCATCTTGCCGACAATGATGTCATCAACGTGAAGTTCAGGGAGCATGATGTTCTCCGCAATGATATCAATGCTGTCACAGGTAGGACCTGCAAGCACGGATTCCTTTGCCGGACCCACTGCATAAGGTGCAAACTTAGGATAGACCACGTGATCAAAAATCTGACCGCTGTAGCTGCAGTACACACCATCATCCAGATAGTACCAAGGCTTGCCGAAGCGTGTTGCCTTGCCAACAACAGTGCATATGTTGATCATTGCAGGAGCTGAGATAAATCTGCCGGGTTCTGCAAGTACTCTGATGCCTTCTGGAAGTTTGGACAGTGCTTCACGGATAGGCTCGCAGAATGCGTAAATATCCTTTTCCTCAGCTTTCTCATAATCAACAGGGAATCCGCCGCCGATGTCAAGAATTTCGAGGCTGATGTCTTCCTCCGCTGCCTGTCTGAGAATTTCCGAACACTGTTCGATAGCTTCACAGTGGCGGCGGGCGTTAGGAACCTGGGAGCCTACGTGGAACGAAAGACCGACCACGTTAAGTCCGAGCATCTTTGTAAAACGGAGGAGATCCAGGCAGTCCTGAGGCAGTACACCGAACTTTTTAGACAAATCCACCGGAGTTTCTGGATTAGGAAAACTTACTCTGATCAGAAGTCTTGCCTGTTCTCTGAAGGATACAAACTTCTTTGCCTCCTCGATATTGTCAACTACAAAAGTGTTGCATCCGTAGTCAAGTGCATATCTGATTTCATCGTCCTTCTTTATCGGATGGGTATGAATGCAGGTACGCGGATCAACACCGGCGTTTCTTACCAGATCTACCTCTCCCTTGGTGGCAAGATCAAAACTTGCACCTTCCTCGAGCAGTGCGGAAACAACATCCGGATGTGGAAGCGGTTTCAAAGCATAGTGGAGTGTTACAGATGGAAGAGCTCTTTTCAGAGAACGATACTGATGTCTTACGGTTGCCTGATCTAAAATCAGCAAAGGAGAGCCGTACTTGTTGACGAGACTGCGATAGTCTAAATTAGCGGTGTATAAATTTTTCATTAGCTTACGTAGCACCTCTCAAATGGGTTTTCACCCCTGCCCAAGATAATTGTTCAACGTCAAATGAGTTTGACGCATTATCGAGAAAAAACACCCCCAATGCAACAATTATTTTTATTATTTTTTTGCTTAAAAAAGCCTTGTAACTCCTTGTTTTGGCATGATTTGTGAATCATTCCCAAATCTTGTGCCGGTCTGTTTTTTTGTGGGCAGATATGCCATTTTGAGAGTCGTGTGATGCTAACTGATGCTGCGGTGAGTATGCAGGTACAGATCGTGGTATCTGCGGCAGTAGACGAGCTGACTGAACATTTTCGAACGGGCTACGCTGTTCCTTGCCATGGAGTGCCTCATTCCCTCGTCACGCATCAGTCTTCTCAGTACCTGCTCCAGTTCTTTGGTCGCCATGTCTTCAATGATAAAGCCGCTGTGCCCGTGTTCGATTACATCGCTGTAGATTTCGCTGGTGTTGAAAACAACAGGAACGAGTGCATACTGCATTGCTTCAAGGAGAGACATGCTCCAGGCATCGTCTGTTATGGAGAGATTTATGTAGATGGATGCCGTGCGGTAGTAGGATTCCGGCTCCTGCCTTCCTTCCAGTGTTATGCCTTCTGTTTTGGCTATCATGCTGCGGTATCTGCCGGAGGAGGGACCGTCTCCGAGGATCCTGACAGTCCAGTCAGGAAATGAAGATTTGAGATCCTTCCACATTCTGATGATAAGACTGATTCGTCTTGTGGATTCCTCAAGAGTTCCGATGACAAGTATTTCCTTCTGCTTCAGTCTCGGTATATGAATTTCGGGGAAGTAGTTTCCGAAGGTTACGCAGTTCGGGATCACCGAAAAACTGCATTCGCTGTCTTCCGCGGACAGTTCCCTCTGCAGAAGGTTTTCGTAGCCCGGAATGTAGTTTCTGGAAAGGAAGACAACCATGTGGCTCAGAGAGAATGTATTCATCGTTTTCATTCTAATCTGATCCTGACGTTTTTTTCTAAGTCGACCGGAAAACAGCATCTTTTTCAGTGCTGACATCTTTCCCTGAAAATTCGACTGTCTGAACTGCCTCTGCAGAAAATCGCGTCTGAATGTGAAAAGATCTTCAAGGGGCTTTTTATTCATTGTTGTGATGACTACTGCGCCAACCCGTTCGGCAGCTTCACGGTAGAGCAGGTAGTCTCGACTTTCCGCCTGCTGAATATGAATTATCCGGACGTTTCCGCCGGCAAGAAATTTCGAAAGCTCATCGCAGGATGTTTCATCCGTAATCCTGATGCGTTCACTCTCGAGAAAATAATGTTCGTCGAGTTCGTCATCCTTTGAGTTGTCATCGGTTGCTCTGAAAGCATTGAAGAACCGGCAGCCTCTTTTTCTGAGTCCTGATATCAGGATCAGCGAAAGATGTTCGACACCTCCAATCTGGTAGGCACCCAGGCGGAGATAGAAGGTGGTACAGATCAGAATGTTCGGACCGTCGGTGCCCTTTCGATCTTCAAAACCCATGCATCACCAGATTTTTTTGAAGTCTTCTCTGGCAAGAACCTGGGGATCTCTCTGGTATTCCAGAAGCTTTGCATATTTAAGATAGCTGTTGATTCCGGAACTCAGACTGACTGTTATTCCGTCTATTCCGTCGAGAAAGCCGAAACGGATAATGTAGTGGCGAAGGAAAGCCATGGTTCCGTGAATGACAGGACTGCAGGCATTTGCTCTTTTCCCTTTTTCATACATAATCTTCGCTCCCCGGGTAGAGAAATTTCTTCCCGGCTTTGAAAAAAGCTCACCGATATTGCGGAACGAGTAGTGGATGATGTCTCCCCTGAGACGTTTGGAGTTTTTGGTTTCAACATAGGAATGCTGCTTCACTTCCTTGAATTTTGCCTTCCGGCGATCAAACAGTCTGATGCAGACATCCGGATACCATCCGCCGTGCGTTATCCACCTGCTTCCGATGTAGTTGCGGCGCGGGAAAGAATAGGCATCGAATTCAGAATTATCCAGATCCTGATTTCTGATGGCTTCAACCATTTCATCCGTAAGCCGCTCATCAGCATCAAGACTTAATATCCAGTTGTTTCCCGCTGTCGGGAGTCCCACATTTTTCTGAAATCCGTCCCCGAGATACGGCTGTACGATAATGATCGCTCCCAGTTCTTCGGCTATGGTTACGGTGTGATCAGTAGAGCCGGAGTCAACAACAATTATTTCATTGCATACCTGCTTCATGTTACTGATACAGTCGGCAATGTTATGCTCCTCGTTCAGAGTTATGATGATACCTGTTATGCTGTTCATCTGTTATGCTCTCCTTCCTGCAGGATGGACTGGTACATATCAATATATCTGGATGCCATGGTTTCCGGAAGAAAATTCTCCAGACTGCTTTTTGCATTCTGTGCCAGCCGGCCGGCAAGTTCGGAGTCATTCAGCAGCTCCCTGATTTTTTCCGCCAGCTGGGTTGCACTTCCGTTTTCAATAAGCAGACCTGTCTGGTAGTCCTTTACAATATCCGGAATTCCGTCAACATTGCTTGCTATTACCGGAATCCCGTAATCCATTACGTCAAGAAGAGTGGAGCCGAGACCTTCATTGCGGGACGGAAACACAAACAGTCTGAAGGCTTTAAGGTAGCTGCCCACATCCTTCTGAAAGCCGAGCCATTTCACTGAAGGCACATCACAGCTTTCCTCCCTCAGCACCTGTTCGTCGCATCCCGCACCGAGACACAGAAAAACCAGATCATCCCGTTCTTTTGCAAGCTGTCTTGCCGCTTCTATTATAATCCTCTGACCCTTGTGACGATCTACGTATGCACCGATATGACCGATAATGATTTTGTTCTGATATTCATTAAGTATGGATGATGTTTTCTGCAAGTCGCAGCTCATATGAGCCAGGGCACTGTTAATGGTCACTACGGGACGGCTGCTTATCTCTTTCAGGTATTCTGTAATCGGAGAGGATATTCCTACAAGACGCGACGCCCTGCTGTAGCAGAGATTTGACAGAACTCCCTTTTTGATTTTCTGAGGCACTCTGCGGGTTATGACATACGGAGTTCCGCGTAGTGTGTGCTCAATGAGAGCCCAGTGTGCGGCCTTTGCCTCGTGGGCATTGATGATATCAGCCCTGATATTGCTGAAATGTCCGCCGAATCTGCCTGACACTTCAACTGCAGTAAGGTTTTTAACATCTCTGAGATGCTCGATCAGAGGTGAATTTCTGCGGCATACAAGGTACTGTGCGGCAACTGAGTCCGAGAGATGCCTTATCAGCAGTTCCGTCTGACGCTCGCCGCCGCGGAATCCCTTAGCAAGATTAACATGACATATAGTAAGGTTTTTCATATGAAACTGTGTACCCCAGTATGAAACGATCTGCCGGGATTATTATCTGTTCTTTTGAGTTTCCTCTGTCACATGAAATTACGCGAGTCCTGCATTCAGTGTCCCCGGCATCTGCAGGACTATATTAGCAAAGGACTTGATAAATTTCATCTTTGATTTACACCCAGCAGTAAAGGATGCATCTTTGAAAACAGTACGACATTACGGGAGAGCGGGGGGGGGAAACTGTTAACCGGCAGCCTTTCTTTATCATACTGTCGGGAACTTTGAAGTCGGAAAATAGCCGGAACTGATGATCTGGAATGAAAATAGATCACTTTTTTTCTTGCCTATTTCACAATTAAGATATATTATTCAGCCGCTAGTTTTAGCAGTTTTGTGTATTATTTAACCATACGTGTGGTGTTCGACTTCGGGTTGGATGGCGACACGGCCTGTTTGAGGTTTCCTAATGAAAAAAGATATTCATCCAGAGTACAAGACCATTAAGGTAAAGTGCTCTTGCGGCAACGAGTTTGAGACTCGTTCAACCCTGTGCCACGACATCACCATTGATGTTTGCTCAGTATGTCATCCTTTCTTTACCGGTAAGCAGAAGATTGTTGATACCGGCGGACGTGTAGAGCGCTTCAACAAGCGTTTCGGCATGTTTGCTCATAAGAAGTAATATAAAATAATAAATAGTTGATTAGTTGATTGTTAGAGACCCGCGGAGAGATGCGGGTTTTTTATTTTCTCTTTCTTTCAAATCACATCATTTCACTTATAAGGTGTATTCGGGCTCTGCTTAAATGCCTCCTTCCGCCATATTACCTGTCTGCCGGATTTCAAAGAACTGTGATTTCGGGATCGACTGACAATTCTTTGTTTGATCTATCTATAGAATTTACATTGAGATTTGGGTTTTTTATCTGAGTTTTGAATATACTTGAGATAAGTACATGTGACAATCGAGAGAAACCTTTTTTGATCCGTTGCAGTGTGACATATGGAGCCGGGCCGTTACTTGTTTTCGGTATACGGAATTGAATCAGTAACAAGGAGATTAGTTAATGTCTCACGATGAAATCTATAAACAGTCTTTGGAATATCACCAGAATCCTCCAGGAAAAATAGGAATAACACTTACCAAGGATGCTAATACCGCTCATGATCTGTCTCTGGCCTACAGTCCCGGAGTTGCAGAACCGGTAAGAGAAATTGCCAGAGATCCAGACAATGCCTATAAGTACACTTCAAAGGGCAACAGTGTTGCTGTCATAACGGACGGAACCGCCATACTGGGACTTGGTAATCTCGGTCCTCTGGCGTCCAAGCCTGTGATGGAGGGCAAGGCACTTCTTTTCAAGCGTTTTGCGAATATTGATGCCATTGATGTCGAGGTTAAGCACAACGGTGTTGATGATTTCATCAATACGGTTGCCAACATTGCCGACAGTTACGGCGGCATTAATCTTGAGGATATCAAGGCTCCTGAATGCTTCGTTATAGAGAGAGAACTTATCAAACGCTGCTCTATTCCTGTTTTTCACGATGATCAGCACGGTACTGCTATTGTCACAGCAGCTGGCATGCTGAACGCATGTCAGATCCAGGGTAAGAAGATTGAAGAGTGCAGAATTGTTTGTGTAGGAGCCGGTGCAGCAGGTGTTGCGTGCATGGACTTCCTCCTGGAAAACGGTGCTCAGAAGAAGAATCTTTTCATGTGTGACCGTCATGGTGTAATCAGATCAGATCGAACCGATCTTAACGGTGAAAAGCCAAGATTTATCAATGACACCGGTCCGAAGACACTTCATGAAGCTCTGACAGGCGCTGATATTCTGGTGGGCGTTTCCGGACCAAACCTTGTAACCGAGGATGAAGTCAAGGGTATGGCTCCTAACGGTATTATTTTCGCCTGTTCAAATCCTGAGCCTGAAGTTTCTCCGGAGCTGGTACACGCGGTTCGTCCGGATATCATTATGGCTACCGGCCGTTCTGATTATCCTAACCAGATTAACAATGTTATCTGCTTCCCGTTCCTGTTCCGCGGTGCGCTGGATGTAAGAGCTAAATGTATCAACATACCTATGATGAAGGCAGCCATGAATGCGATCCGTTTGCTTGCTCAGGAGCCTGTACCTGCCGAGGTGGTTAAGGCGGCGGAGGCTGATCATCTGGAATTCGGACGTGACTACCTGATCCCTAAACCAATGGATCCAAGACTTCTGAAGAGGATCGCAAAGGCTGTTGCACAGGCAGCCATCGATTCCGGAGTATCACAGATTCCGATGCCGGATCATTACATGGAATAAGATGGTATCAGTCTTGTTCAATATTTCCTATGATGGGAGATCTTATGATCTCCCTTCTTTATTTTGAGATCTGTCTCACGTTGTATATAATGCAGTCTGTCAATGGTTTTTCGTCAAGAAAATTAAAAAGGAATCCAGTCAAAGTCTGGAACTGACGCGCAGCGGTAGAAGGGACGCTTGTACGTTATACACTGGCATCTGCCGGGAAGTGGTATTAAGCGGTTAGTCACCTTTGAGTCCGAAGACTTGCCTGACAGCATTTTGAAATTTCCTATTACGCGATTTAATTAAGGATGTATATGAACAAGTTGTTTTTACTGACAGCTTCGGCAGCTTTTGCTCCTTTGGCTGTAGTGGCATCGGAATCTGCAGATGCCGGCAATAATATATCAGATCAGGATACCATTATTGTTACCTCCACCCGCTATGAGGAGCCTGCATCATCAGCACTTTCTCCTGTTGTGGTGGTAACGTCAGAAGATATCAGCAGAATGCAGGCTACCAGTTTTGCAGATATCGCACGGACTCTTCCTGATATTCAGCTCTTTATCAACGGAGGAAGGGGGCAGCAGTCAAAAATACAGGTACGTGGAGGAAATTCCACTGACGTGCTGGTTCTGATCAACGGTCTCAAGATAAATACGGCATATGACGGAGCTGCATACATTGAGAGAATACCTGTGCATATGATTGAGCGGATTGAGTACATCCGCGGTGTCAGAGCTTCTCTCTACGGCTCTCAGGCGTCGGCGGCAGTAATCAATATTATTACCAGACCCGGTTTTAATGAAGATAATATTCATGTAAAAGCAGGGTACGGATCCTATAAGAACCGTCATGCCAGTGCATCGTTCAAACATTCCGTAGGTGAAAACGGAGAAATAAAGCTGGCTTTGGGCACTGAAAAGGAAAAGGGATACAACGTTCATCCGCTTGACGGCCTTAACAACGGTGATCACCATGGCTTTCAGGGTACCAATTTCATGGCCGATTATCAGCATAAGCTGGGTAACTTTACGATTTTCGGCGATTTTATGTTTAATCAGACCAAATCCCAGTTTGATAACAGCTACATATCCGAGTGGGACGGTCATGGTCATGAATATGACATGAACCGCTTTGATAATTATTCCTTTGAACTTGGTGGAAAATACGACGGAGAAATCTATAAGTCCCGTCTTTCTCTTAATTATCAGAAAACGGATGATTATGAACAGATTATGCTGAATCCGTTTCGTGAAAAGAAGTCTGACAACACGCCGATTTATACAAGAACGACATCCATAAACTGGACCAATGAACTTGCGGCCTGTGATTATCTGACCCTTGCCGGCGGTGTGGATTACCGTCGTGAACACCTGCGTCCTTCATCCAAGGCTTATTACACCAGGATAGAGCCTCAGCATCCTCTGATCCACGATACAGGACTTTACCTCATGGGACAGTTTGATGCAGCCGGCGTTCAGGCGGAACTTTCCGGACGGTACGATCATAATACCCAGTATGGAGCTCACTTTACATATCAGGGCGGTCTGGGCTATACGTTCCTGGATGATTTCAAGATAGGACTTCGCTACGGAACCTCCTTCAGAGCTCCGACTTTTATGGAACTGTATTATCCTTTTGTGGGCAGCGGTGATCTCAAACCGGAGAACTCCAACAGTCTTGAACTTATGCTGAAGGGCGATCACAGGAGCCTTGACTGGAGAATTTCGCTTTTCAAAAACCATTACAAGGATCGTATAATCTATTTTTATGAAACGTTCTCATACAAGAATATAGCCAAGGCTGATATCAAGGGCATTGAGGCTGAGATTGGATTCGAACTCTGGGGTATAAAGAATACTCTGAACGGAAGCATAAAGTCGGCAAAGGACAAGACCAGTCACAATGATGTACCTTATATTCCAAGAAGGGATTTTAAGTGGACTCTTCTTGGCTCTGTATATGATTTTGATCTGTCGGCATCATTCCAGGCTTATTCCAGCCGCTACGCAACAGACGGCGGAAAACGGCTGGGGGGATATGGTATATTCAATCTGGGAGTAGGTTATAACATAACCAGAAATTTCAAACTATCCGTCAAGGCTGACAATATTTTTGACAGACGTTATGAGTATGCCAGAGGTTACAAAACTCCTGAAGCAACTTATGCTGTGAGTTTTGATTTTAATTACTGACAGGATTTGAACTGAATTCAGTCTGCTTTTATTCGGGATTGCAGGTGTCTACTGTAGGCGTTTGCAGTCCTTGAATTTTTTGTAATGAAATATTATGCAGTTGCTCATATGTTCCTTTGAGCAGTCTGGCAGAACTTTCATTGTTTCAGCTGATTATTTTCGATTAAAAGGTTTTTAACTGTATTTGTACCATTTGAACTGGGAAACAGAAGGTGGCTGTTTGCCGGAACTGGGTGATGAGAATTTTCAGGTATTGGTTATAATCGGCTGTGTTTGTCTGATTGTATATGGGAAATTAGATATGAGTACGGTGTTGTTTATCGATTCAGGACTGGGCGGTTTGTCTGTATGGAGGGAGGTTTCTCGGCTGAATCACGGTCTGGACTATCTTTACGCCTTTGATAACGAGTATTTCCCGTATGGTGAAAAGGATGACAGTGTTATAGTCGAGCGGTGCAATCGTATTGTGGCAGCAGTAACCAGCCGGCATGTCGTTGATCTTGTTGTTGTTGCCTGCAACACGGCAAGTACGGTTGCACTTCCCTCTCTGCGCGCAAATTTTGATATTCCGATTGTCGGTGTCGTTCCGGCAATCAAGCCTGCTGCACAGTTGACAAAAACCGGTGTTATCGGTCTTCTTGCCACGCCGGCCACTGTAGCCAGAAAATACATTGATGATTTGATAACCGAGTATGCGGGAAACTGTACTGTTATACGTGTTGGAAGTTCGGAGCTGGTATCCATAGCCGAGGAGAAAATGAAATCCGGAACTGTTGATAAAGAGGCTCTGGCTGATTGTCTTTCTGAGTTTAAAAATAACCCTGACGTTGATACAGTTGTCCTCGGCTGCACACATTTTCCGTGGCTGAGATCTGAAATAGAGAAGGAACTTACATCCCGTATCAGGTGCGTTGATTCAGGTCATGCGATAGCAAGGCGGGTTAATTCATTGCTGAATGGCATTGAGAAGGGAGGGAACAGTGTTCCGAAAAACTCGCTTGCCTTCATGACAAATTCAAAAACAGCTGATTTTTCCAAATATCAGGCCGTTTTCAGCAGGGCTGGTTTTGTATCGCTTGAAGAATTAAAAATCACCGGGTAGAAGATCACGACTGCAAAACTGCAGTTTCTTCTGCAGGAGTTTCAGCATATTTCAGTTATAGGATACCTTTACAATAATGCTTCTTGACTGAAATTGTCTGTTGTTTAATTCAGATGCAGCCTTTTCAGCAGCAGATTTGCACATTTTTATGTAGGCATAGGCCTTCTTCTTTTTGCCCTTGTTGTTTCTCATAATGGAGATTTTTTCTGCATTTCCGTAAACTTTCAGCAGATTCCTGAGTTCGCTGTCCTGTACAGTGTATGACAGGTTACCTATATACAGACTCACAATCTTTTCACCTGCCTGCTCATTCTGCAGATCAGACTTGCCTGCATTAATGACGGCAGTTTTAACAGTTGAATCTTTTCTCTCTGAATCAGTCGACTTCAATGGATCTGGTGTCTCCTGACTGATCTTATTTTCTGCGCTCAGCTCATTGTTCGTAAATTCTTTCCGGGTATTCTGAGCCGGCGATTCTGAATTCTGGTTAAGCTGACAGTTCTGATCTGTCTGTACAAGTGTTTCCGGTTGGATAATTATGTTTTCCGCCATGTCTGTCTGAGTCATGCTCTTCTGGCTGTCCCTGTTTCTCAGACGTCTGTTGTTGCGTGCATTTTCAATTGCGATCCTTTTTGCTATTTTTGAAAGCCTCGATTTTTTGACCTTGTTTTTTATTTTGTTTGTTTCCTTGGATATGGAAAACAGTTCACATATAAGAAGGGATGATGCAAAACAGGCTGCAAACACAACTATTGCGGCATTTAGCGGGGAGGCTTTTATAAAACCAAATCCGTAGAATGCTATGTTGGCAAAGACAAAGGATATGATAATTGAAAAGAAGATATTTGCAGTAACTCTGGTTATAGAATTCATGGACGCTCCTTAATTTCCTTGATTTTATATTCTTTTTTGCCTTTCTGCATCATGAATGAACGTTATTTGTTCACTCAGTTAAAAAAACTCTTGCAAATGTATTTTGAAGTGTTTAATATATGCATCCGTTGAGTGACGCAACTCACAGTTCTTTAAAAAGCAAATAAGACAATCTGTGTGGGCACCGCAAAAGAGATTCGAGAGGATGGGCTTTTGACGGTGACAGCAAACAAAAAAGCAA
>CADBNP010000056.1 GCA_902796095.1 uncultured Aeromonadales bacterium
AAAATGCCAGCACGGCAGACAGTACATACCTGGAGCCAGGAATAGCAGATGCAGAAGAAACGACCGGAGAGAAAGTCGAGACTGTGCATGCAGATGGAGCGTACAACAGTCCAGAAAACCGGGAGATATGCGAGGAGAAAAACATCGATCTGGTTACTGGAGGAGTATGCGGGAAACAAAGCAATTATAGCTATACCGTAAACGAAGAAACAAATGTACTGACTGTGACAGATGGAACAACCGGGACTAAATATGAATGTCCATTGCTCAGAAGGGAAAGCAACGGAGACCGGGTCTGGAGATTTGAAGAAGAAAAGGAAGGGAAGAAAATTTACCACTACGTAAAAGAAAAAAATTTAAGGATACAGGCAGAGAGGGAAAAACAGTCAGGGTACAGTAAAGAAACGCTCAATAAACGAAATAATGTTGAAGCAACAATGTACCTCATAAGTAAGAATACGAGGAATAATAAGACACGGTACAGAGGATTGAACAGAAATAAAGTAGGGATAACAGGAGCAGTTATATGGATAAACTTCGTAAGGATCAGAAATAATATCAAGATATTAAGAAAAAGAGCGGCATGAAAAAGAAAAAAAGCCTAAATTACGGCTGAAATTTAAGAAATCTGAAAAAATTGAAAAATTTTTGAGGGGAAAAAATTTTTTTTGAGGGAAGAACATCCCAAAAAACGATCAGAAAGAGAATTTTTCAATTTTTTTAGAGTGATTTATTTCACTGGGCTCATGGATAAAAGTCATATCGGGAGGTTATTCTGAGGTTCCCGTGAAGAGAACCTCTTAAACTGTCAGGGTTGTGATTTTATCCTTCAGGGTTCAGTCGGTGATGATCAGCTCCTCTTTAACGCTTGTTCCGCCTTCGATATGGAAGGAATTAAGAACAGGCTTTTCATTCATGAGAGAAAGGATCATGTATGAGGCATTGGGGTCGTAGGCCAGCCTTTTGTCCTCTTCAGAAGGCCTGGATGGTGATTCGGGATGTGAATGCCAGTTTCCAAGAGGAACAATACCCATAGTTCTCATATCCTTGATGGCGGACAGATGCTCTTTCGGGTCAATCGTAAAATGCTCGTTGGAGTGATCGGTGTTTGTCAGCAGATAAACTTTCCTAACAATCTTGGAGCCATTTTCAACGGTACCGGCGATAAGGCCGCATGCCTCGGCGGGAAGACCGGCTCTGGCATGGGCTAGTATCTTTTCGTAGTCTGACTTTTTAAGAGTAATCATGCTTACTTCCCGAATTACAGTTTCAGTTCACAGACCGGCTGTTCGTAGTCCTTCAGCTCCGTTATTGAAGGATGTTCGCCACATATTGCACATTTTCCGTCGCATGGCGGCAGCTTAATCTTTCTGAAGGACTGGTTGATTCCGTCATAGGTCAGCAACTCTCCCACAAGCAGTTTTCCGGTACCTGTGATAAATTTCACGGTTTCCATAGCCTGAAGACTTCCTATTACGCCGGCCATTGCTCCTATTACGCCGGCCTGACGGCAGGTAGGTATGGCATCCTTTGGCGGCATATCCTTGAACACGCACCGGTAGCACGGACCCTGACCTGGAATATAGGTCATGAGCTGCCCCTGGAATCTTAAAATACCCGCATGACTGAACGGCTTCTTTTCCATGACGCAGGCATCATTGATGAGAAACTTGGTCGCGAAGTTATCTGTACCGTCCACAATGAAGTCGTACTCACGGATAAGTTCTCTGATATTGGAGGAATCGATGAACGTCTTGTACGTATTTACGGTGACATCAGAATTTATTGCCTGCATGGATTCCTTCAGGGACAGAACCTTTGGCTTGCCGATGTCTGCGGTGCTGTGTGCAATCTGTCGCTGCAGATTTGAAAGATCCACAGTGTCAGCATCCGCAATGCCTATAGTGCCGACACCGGCGGCCGCAAGATAAAGCCCCACCGGACAGCCCAAACCGCCGGCACCGATAATGAGAACCTTCGCTTCCAGAAGCTTCTTCTGTCCCTTTGCACCGATTTCCTTGAGAAGAATGTGCCGGGAATATCTCTCTATCTGCTCGTCGTTTAGAGCCATGCTCCGCCTCCCATGAAGTA
>CADBNP010000057.1 GCA_902796095.1 uncultured Aeromonadales bacterium
AAATGAAGGATATTCTTGTAACCGGCGGATGCGGATATATTGGCAGTCACACCGTAGTCCAGCTGCTGGAGGGCGGATATAACGTTACCATTCTGGATAATCTGTGCAACAGCAAAAAATCAGTTCTGGACAGAATTGAACAGATTACCGGAAAAAAACCGGCTTTCATCAAAGCCGACATCAGAAACTATGAAGAGATGGAGAAAATCTTTCTGTCTCACAGTTTTGATGCCGTAATACATTTTGCCGGTCTTAAGGCGGTAGGCGAATCCTGCGGCAGTCCTCTTGAATATTATGACAACAATGTCAACGGCAGCATTCAGCTGTTCAAGGCCATGAAAAAAGCCGGAGTTAAAAATATCGTATTCAGTTCCAGCGCCACTGTCTACGGCACACCGTCAGATCCGAAGATCCCGGAAACAGAACCTGTAAAAAGAGGAAACAGTCCTTATGCCCAGACCAAGGTGGATATCGAATGGATCCTGGAGGACTGGCACAATGCGGACAGCACCATGTCTGTCTGCATTCTGAGATATTTCAATCCTGTGGGAGCTCACCAGTCAGGACTTATGGGAGAGGATCCTCTTGGAATACCAAACAACCTCATGCCGTATATTTCTCAGGTTGCCGTCGGCAGACTTGATCACCTCAACATCTGGGGCAACGACTATCCGACGCCTGACGGAACGTGCATCAGAGACTATATCCATGTGGTGGATCTGGCCGGCGGTCATCTTTCCGCACTGCGTCACTGCCTTGACAGGCCGGGATTCTACACCTACAACCTCGGAGCAGGTCACGGCGTCAGTGTTCAGCAGGTAGTGGATGCCTACAACAGCATTCTGGAAAAACCTATAGCCTACGTATACGGACCACGCCGTCCCGGAGATATTGCCGAATACTATGCAGATCCTGCAAAGGCAGGTAAAGAGCTCGGCTGGAAAACGGAACTGGATATAAATGACATAGTCACAGATGCCAACAGATGGCAGACCGGCAATCCAAAGGGCTATCCGGACTAAAATAAAAGGCAGTCATTACAGTCGATCCAGCGGGAAATAATGATGTTCTGGAGCAGAAAAAAGAAAGTCGGATATCTTGCATGGCTTGGTGTCAACTACGGATCCACGCTCCAGGCATTTGCTCTCTATAAAACCATCTGCCTGCTTGGATATGACTGTGAAATCATAGGTCACAGCTCGTTTACGGCCGTTCCTGATCTTAAAAAGGAAATCAGAAATACGGATCCGAAAAGATATGACTGGATAAAATCAAAGGCTCTTTTTGTTTCCTTCATGAAGAGTCATTTTAAATTCAGTTCGTCATCTGCAGATCTGCCGGGAAACTGTCTGATATCACCGAAGATGAAAGACAGACTAAAAAAATATGACGCCTTTGTCTGCGGCAGTGATCAGATCTGGAAACCTGCAGGATTCTGGTTTTATCCTATACAGTATCTTCAGTTTGCACCGCCGGAAAAAAGAGTATCCTACGCTCCCAGCGTGGGATGGAAGACAATTCCAAAAGCATGGAACTCTAATATTCCGCTGTGGGAATACTGGCTGCGATCCGTTCCCTACCTCTCCAGCAGAGAGCATGCCGGATCCATGCTGATTGAAAAGCTTACAGGCAGACATGTTTACACTGTGGTGGATCCGTCGCTGCTGCTTACACCGGATCAGTGGCTGTGCTGTATGAAAAAGCCGGTGTACTCTCCGGAAATCAGCAGTATTCTTAAATCCGGCAGATCCTATCTTCTGGCATATCTTCTGGATTCCTTCGAAATATACAGAGATTATGTCACCAGGCTTGCTGAATCACTTAATCTTGAGATTGTGTGGCTTGCCGGACGTGACCGGAGCGGAGCTGTCCAGGTAAACATTTCCGAGACTGATCCGGCTGGCTTCGTCAGTCTTGTTGCCAATGCCTCCTTTGTCTGTGCTGACGGATTTCACGGCTGCTGCTTTTCCGTGAATTTTTCCAGAAACTTTCTTTATCTTTCCCCAAAGGATGATTTTGAAACTTCCAACGATTCAAGACTTCATGATCTGTTCAGCCGTTTCGGAATTTCCGGAAGAGTTGTGACACCATCAACTCAGAGCAATTTTGATTTTCCTGATATTGATTATCAGGAGGTGCAGAAAAAAGTCGCAGAGGAAAGAGCATCATCCGTCTCCTATCTCTCCGGTGCACTGTGCGGTACCGCAGGAAGGAAGGGAGAAATGTATCAGGAGATTTGTGGATACGGTGATCTGATAGACAGCCGGCCTGTAAACATACTGAGTCCGAAACCTCTTTTAAAAAATTACATGCCGGTGTTTGAGTTCAGAAAAGATGTCTGGGAATGCAGCAGCACCGGTGAAAGTCAGATACTGGTTCCGAAGGAGTCATCCAAAAAAGGCAGAAGGTTTGCATACGCTCCGCTGGGATTTGTTTTTTCTTTCGGCATACCCTACAGATTTGCTGTAAGACTGAAATGCAGAACTGATGAAAGCATGATCTATATTCATCTGTACAGTCCGGAAGAGAAAACTCTTCAGGTGATCCATAGAATAAAGACGGGCGGATCTGCGGGAAATAAATGGATTACCGCCGATTTCACCTTTATTCCAAACGGCAAATCCTATTCTTCGCTCATGTTTGCAGCGTCGCAGATCACCGGAGAAAACCGAAGAATTGAGATATCTTCACTGGATCTTGAAGTCTTGACAGATGTCTCGGCATTGAACTGATTTTAAGATCAGGATGTCCCGTGCTGCAATGTACTGTTCTGTACATACAGCAAACCGGTGTCTGCAAGCAGTAAAGTAAAGCAAACCGGATCCTGCCGTCACAGAACCAGACGCTGTTAAAGCATGCCATGAAACGGGCAATTTTCCAAAGACCCAGGGCTGCAGTCAGAATTCCGGAAAGATCCCGCAGTTTCTCGATTCCTGTTACATCAGTTCCTCTAAAAACATCATGTCAGGCAAAAAATCAGCAGTTGAGTGATTCATAAACAGAAAACAGAAATAAGTCTTCAGGCAGACAGCTTTTTTCCAATGCCGCTTTTCCCGGATATCAGTACGACTCTTTCAAAATTGCAGATTTTCCGACTTTTAACTTTTTAAAACTTTCCATAGGAACATCCGTAATCGTTTCAATTACCTCATGCTGCCGATATGCAAATCTGTGCAAAGTCTCAGTTTTAGTTCTATAATAACATCAGAGTATGAAAACAGGATAAAAAAACGCGATTTATTATGACAGATAAAGCATCCCTGCTTAACAATCCCTACGGTCAGTCTTCATTTTTGCAACTTCCGCACTGATGACACGGCGTATGCGGATAAAACCGGATTCATAGCGAAGCTCGATAAAAAATCCACAAGCAGATACCCGGTGCTCCTGCGACCTCGACGCTTCGGCAAAAGCACTTTTGTCATGATGCTGAAATGCTTTTATGATATTTCATACAGAGACAGATACGATGAACTTTTTTCCGGTACTCATATTTATTCACTGAACCTGCCTGCTCATAATACATATCACGTAATCGATTTTGACTTTTCCAAAATTTCAGGCAATGACACCTGCTCCCTGGTTAACAGTTTTGTTGTGGCTCTTAACAGAGGAATAGGAAATTTCAGAAAAAGATATCCTGATTTTGTTTTCTCTCCCAGGGAAAAGGAGCAGAACAATCCGGCTGATCTGTTTACAACTTTTCTCACAGCTTATGAACAGTACTCCTCAGGAGAAAAACTGTATGTAATGATTGACGAATATGACAATTTTGCCAACAATCTTCTATCCCGTGACATACAGTTGTTTAAAACCATCACCAGTGCAGGAGGCTTTTTAAAGGATTTTTATGCGACCGTCAAGGATGGTACCAAGGACTGCATTGCAAAGACCTTTATCACAGGCGTTTCCTCTGTTTCTCTTGACTCGCTGACTACCGGTTTCAACATATCTCAGAACATAACATCGGAAAAAGACTTTAATGACTATGCGGCTTTACTGAAAGTGAACTCAGGGTTCTGGTTCCAAATCTTGTAGACACAGACAGAATT
>CADBNP010000058.1 GCA_902796095.1 uncultured Aeromonadales bacterium
CCAGTTTGATTAAATCAGTCTCGAGAGCATCGCGGGCAAGATTGGCCGCAAAAACAGCCTCCTTTGCAACCCTGGATCCGGCTGTATTCGGAAGAAGTCTTACCCCGATATTCATAAGAGGCGCCAGAATATCATCATAACCGTTAAATCTTGCCCTTCTTACCGCCACTGTAACAAGTTCTGTCCCGGAGGCCTTCACAGCCCTGCACATTACATCAGATGATGAGAATTTGCCGGAACCGATAAAGAGGCGTGAAGAAAAACGGTATTTACCAATTGTCAGTTCATCCTGTTCATTATTTTCCATCTGATTCAACCTCCTGCCACCATGGTAAAAATTTCAATTACGTCATTCTCCCTGAGAATATACTGATCAAAATCCTTTTTGGATATGACCTCGTCATTCACTCCCACAGCAAAACCGAAGAGACTCTTCGGATCATCAGTCACCAGACCTTTCTCGCGCAGAAATTCCAGCAGCGTCCTGCAGTCTGTTTCCTTTACTTCACCATTGCATATAACTTTAATCATGAATTTTTTCCAGTAATCTTTTTGTAACTGCATCCGGATCCCCGGCAGCGGTAATCAGGGACACTACTGCAACTGAACCGACTCCGGCTGCCAGAACCCCGTCAAGAGTATCCTCCTTGATCCCGCCGATGGCCACAGTCGGCACATCTTTGAGAAGCCGTACATAATGTCCAAGCTTTTCAAGCCCCTGAGGCTTTGACTTCATTACCTTCGTTCCGGTAGGAAATATATGTCCCAGTGCCACATAGGAAGGATTCAGTCTGAGAACAGCGGCAATTTCCCTGTAACCGTGGGTGGAAACCCCGAGTCGCAGACCGCCTGCGGCTATGGCGGAAAGATCTGCACTTTTAAGGTCCTCCTGACCGAGATGAACACCGTAGGCACCGTACTTAAGCGCCAGCTGCCAGTAATCATCTATGTAGAGTCGGGCTCCGTATTCTCTTCCCAGTCTGATCGCCTCTGCTATATCCTTTTCCAGTTCGGGATAATCAGGATCCTTGATCCTGAGCTGCAGAGTTCTGACACCAAGCCCGAGCAGACGCCGGATCCATTCTATACTGCCGACCACAGGATAAAGTCCCATTCTGAAAGTTTCAGAAGGAAAGGAGAGTTTTACATCCGGTTCATCAAAGGAAGAAAGCACATCCGGCAGGTAGTTCCTGTCATCATAATCAAATCCGGATGCCGGTGTTCCGCCCCTGCCCACGGCATATCCGCAGGCAACCGCCCTGCCTGCATACATAACTGCAGCAGTAACGGCATCCGCAGTTATATACCCGCCGGCAATAAATGATGCCACAGCGGATGACAGAGTACATCCAGTACCGTGCTTGAAACTGACGTCATAAAATCTGGATCTGTAGATCACAGGCTCCTCTCCCGGCTCCTGCAGAACGTCGTATATATAACCGTTTTCAGCTCTGTGACCACCTGTAATCAGGACCGCAGAATTCAGTTTCTGCTGAAGTCCGGCAGCAAGGGCCAGGATTTCCTTTTCATCCGCTGCACCTTCACCGGATCCAGCCTTAATATCAAACAGACGACATAAATCCATAAACTCCGGAATATTCGGAGTGATGAGATCCACATACTCAAAAAAAGAAAGGTTTCTGAGCTGCTTATAGGTGAGGCTGCTCATGGTTCCGCCTGCTGTCGGGCACAGAACCGGATCATAAACAACAAAGGGACGCAGTTCCTCTGGAATACCGGACAGAAATTCCACTATGCAGCCTGCTATCTCTGAATTCGGGATCAATCCGATTTTTACAGCCTTTGGTCTTATGTCACTCCAGAGGTGAGAAAGAACAGATCTGAAAAACTCCGCAGGAACCGCCTCCGTCTTCAGAACTGATTCCGAATTCTGACAGGTAAGAGCAGTTATGACACTGCACCCATGAACTCCGCAGTCCGACATGGTTTTCAGATCTCGTTCAATACCGGCACAGCCTCCCGAATCTGAAGCGGCTATTGTCCATACCACATTCACTGCTGACTCTCCTCTTCCACCAGTTTTTTGATTTCACGGCTTACCCGGATGGAGCAGAATTTAGGACCGCACATGGAGCAGAATTCAAAGTCATGATCACACTCACCGAGTTTTGAATCCTCCAGGAAGAGCCGTTTTGCTGTATACGGATCCATGGAAAGAGCAAACTGATCATTCCATCTGAATTCAGCTCTGGCCAGACTCATGGCATTATCACGGATCGCTGCCAGAGGATGGTGTTTGGCCAAATCTGCGGCATGGGCGGCAACCTTGTATGCCACCATACCCTGCTGAACATCGTTTTTGTTCGGAAGTCCCAGATGCTCCTTCGGAGTGACATAGCAGAGCATGGAGCATCCATACCAGCCGATCATTGCGGCACCAATGGCCGAGGTGAAGTGATCATATCCCGGAGCAATATCTGTAACTACAGGACCGAGGGTGTAGAACGGTGCTCCGTGACACTCCTCCAGTTCCTTCGTCATATTAATCTCAATCTGATCAACAGGAACATGGCCAGGTCCCTCAATCATAACCTGAACACCGTACTCCCATGCCGTTTTCGTCAGTTCTCCCAGAACCTTAAGTTCACCGAACTGAGCCTCGTCATTGGCATCATAAACAGATCCCGGACGAAGTCCGTCTCCAAGAGACAAAGCAATGTCATAAGCGGCACAAATCTCGCAAATTTCCCTGAAATGGGTGTAGAGAAAATTCTCCTCCCTGTGAGTCATGCACCACTTTGCAATAATAGATCCGCCCCTGGAAACAATACCGGTAAGACGCTTTGCTGCAAGAGGGATCAGTTTTCTGAGCAGTCCGGCATGAATGGTAAAGTAATCCACTCCCTGCTCAGCCTGTTCAACAAGAACTTCCCTGAATACATCCCAGCTCAGATTTTCAGCTATGCCGTTCACCTTCTCCAAAGCCTGATACATGGGAACAGTGCCTATTGGAACAGGAGAATTGCGTATGATTGATTCTCTTGTCTCACTGATCCTGCGTCCTGTACTCAGATCCATTACGGTATCAGCACCCCAGCGGATGGACCAGACCATTTTCTCGATCTCCTCTGCCACCGAAGAGCACATGGAAGAGTTTCCAATATTGGAATTCACCTTGACCAGAAACTTTGTTCCTATAACCATAGGCTCCAGTTCCGGATGATTGATATTGGCAGGAATAATCGCCCTGCCTGCCGCAACCTCCTGCCGAATGAATTCTCCGGTAATCGCAGGCATGCCGTCCTTTTCAAGAGTCTGACTTTCTCTTACAGCGGCAAACTCCATCTCCGGAGTCACTATCCCAGCCCTTGCATATTCAAGCTGAGTGATTTTTGCACCTGCAGAAGCCTTAAAGATTTTTCTGCCGGAAAGTTTAATGAAATAATCAGCAGGATAATTCACCTCGCAGGATTCCAGTTCTCTCTGCTTAAGCCAGTCTGTTCTAATTTTCGGTGCACCCAGGTGAAGGTTGAGTTCAGCTGAAGGATCTCCGTAAACTCCTGAAGTGTCATAGACTACAACAGGTTTATGCGGTGACTTCAGGTTGATTTGACGGAACGGAACTCTGACACCGTCCTTCATTGAAATATAGATACGCTCAGACTGGGGGAAACACTCCGCCTTCATCTGATTTATATTGAGCAAAGCCTGAGACTCTCTGTCTTCATTCCTTGATCCGATCTGCTCTTCTTCCTGCATAGAGACTCCAAATAAAGATATATAAAAGGTCGGTCCCTAGACAAGCTTGTTCCCTACGACGGTACTAACCGACAGGTTTACGGATCCCGATTTCTCGATCTCAGCACTAAGGCACTCCGACAAGTAGCAGTCAGACAGATATCCTCATATAAATCTGATCCGAAACATCAGATAAATGCTGACTTCTGAATAAATCATCGTCAGCGGTATCGCTGACGACCCATGGCAATGTGATCCCGTAATGAACCATGATTATGCAGAAAATCAGAATAAACAAATTTAAGGAAAAATCATTTCTGACAGGATGATTCTATCATAAGGGTAAACTAATGATTACTGTTAATGAGAAAAAGAGAAGAAAAAATCCCGCAAAGGTGCGATCCTGCGGGATTTCTAATAGCCGGGTTTAAAGCGGATTAAAACCATGAATCTGCTCTTTAAACAACAGTTACTGAAACGCACAAAAAAAGACCCGGAAGAAAATCCGGATCCTGCGAAAAACTATGACTGCGTATTATCAGCAATGGATCAGCATTGCCAGAACCACAAAGATCTGCGGCGACATAATACGAAGGAACATGGTAAACGGATACACTGTGGCATATCCAAGAGATGTAGCCTCAGGACTTGAATAAAGAGCATTGGAATATGCAAGAGCCGGAGGATCAGTACACGCACCGGAAATGGCACCGCACATGCTGAGATAGTTGACTTTGAGAAGAAACATTGAAACAAAGCCTGCGATCAGCAGAGGGATCAGCGTGATCAGAACGCCGTAAAACATCCACCAAAGACCCTGGGTACTTGCAACAGAGGCAAAAAACGTCTGACCAGCCTTTAAACCTACGCAGGCAAGGAAGAGAACGATACCAACCTCTTTGATTGCCATATTGGCAGAACGCGGCATGAACCAGTGAACCTTGCCAAAGGTTAGAGAACTGCCGAAACGTGAGAGAAGAATTGCCATGACAAGAGGACCGCCTGCGATACCGAGCTTCAGAGCTGCCGGTATTCCAGGAACAGGAATGGCAATCGAACCGAGAATAACACCGAGCACAATACCAAGGAACAGCGGCAGAGGATAAACCTGCTGAAGCTTCTGCTGGGAATCGCCCAGTTCCTTGGCCACGCCTTCAACTGCATCCCTGAGACCAACCACGTTCATAACATCACCAAACTGCAGAGTTATATTGTCATCAGGAACAAGTTCAACATCTGTTCTGGTGAAACGGGAAACAACCACATCATATTTGCTGTCAAGTCCGAGTTCGCCCAGCTTTTTGCCCATAACCTTGCTGTTGGTTACAACAACACGGTAGCTGGTCATATCGGTTCCCTTGGTTGAAAGAGAAATTTCAACCTTTTCACCGAGATCGGCAGCTATGTTATCAAGTGCACTCGGTGCACCTACCAGATGGAGAATATCACCCAGTCTTACAACATCATCATGATGCGGAACCATAAGGCTGTCCCCTCTCTTCATTCTGGAGCAGGAGATGGTCTGAGTATCCATGCGGGGAAGTTCAGAAATCTTCTTGCCGTCAAAATGAGAGTTGGTGATCTTGACATTAACAGAAACAATACCTTTCTTGGTGGAAACCTTGGCTTCCTCAAATGCCTTGCCGGCCCTGAGAATATCAACCTTGAAGATCATCTTCATGAGGATCAGGGTGATGAAAATACCGAGAATACCGAACGGATATGCAACCGCATAACCCTCACCGAGAGTTGAGGTTGTCTGGAGAAGTCTTTCGGAAAGCTTTGCTGAAAGAGCAACAGGATCACTGGCCACAGAGGCATTGCTGGCAAGAAATTCATTAATTGCCTCCTGACTCAGAAGAAGTTTCTGAACGGCATCAGGAGCTGACTTGGCCACATCGGCAATCATCTGATTGGCGGCACCAAGTGCAGGAGTGTTGGTTACAGCACCGGAGTAGACACCCAGAATTTCAGGCAGTGTGACATCGGCCAGTTCAAAAATTGCAAAGGTAACAATAAAACCGCCGAACAGAATAATCATTGCTATTGAAATCAGTTTGAGTCCTGAAGATTTCAGAGAGGCAAAAAAGCTGGGACCTACAGAATTGCCGATTGCATAAACAAAGAGGATAAGGCCAAATTCCTGAAGATAATGCCTTGCACTTTCAAATGCGGGAGCATTGAGATCCACCAGACCGAACTGATTTACAAAATGAGAAATGATAATGCCGCCAAAGAGCACACCGCCGATACCAAGAGTAAAACCCTTGATGTTTATTTTACCCAGAACAATACCGAAAACACTTATGATCGCTACCAGCAGGGTCAGCTGGGCAATCCAATCTAGTACCATACAATATTCCCAACAGATTGATTTTAGATGGTTTCAAACAGGCAGAAAAAAGCCAAAAGTTTAAAACATGTGATCAAGTTCGTATTTTATCAAATACAAACTCAAAAGCAAGTTTGGAAACTCTGCATCCCTGACCGCCTTCCTGTCAGAGAAAGTTATGAAAAACGGCAACCGGCATTTAACATTCATTTCTGGATAGCATGAAACATTCCGGAAACAGTTATGCAAAAAAGAAAATCCTGACGGCAGGAATCAGAAACAAATGAACCGCTTTCAGCCCAGTCTCAGATTACAGGCACGCATGCTCGTTCATACAGCAAAAGGGAACTACCACCGGTTGCCGCTCGGATCACGGAAAATCACATTGTCTCCACTGTACTCGGAACTTCCGATTCTGTTTCCGCTGCTGTCACGATAAATGACTGTTGATCCGGAAATTTCACCGTATCCTGTAACATTGCCGCTGGAATTTCTGAAGGTGATCCTGTTTCCGGAAATCTCCGCTCTGCCCGTTGTATTTCCGCTCCTGTCACGGAAAACTATTCTGCTGGATCCGTCACGGGTGGCGGTACCGGTAACATTGCCGCTGCGATCCCTGAAGGTTGTAGTATTGCCGCTGGTAGACGCGGTACCGGTGGCATTTCCGCTGGAATCCCTGAAGGTAGTTGTGCCGGCGGAAACATCCAGAGAGATCACCGAAAGAACAGATGCAAGAATCAAAGCAGACAGTCTCATATTAAAACTCCTATTTTTATTCAGTTAAACTCAACGCTGACGATTTTAGTACATGACAAATATCATAACAGACAGAAACATGGTCTCCGCAGACAGCGAACAGAGAAAACGTTGTGATCCGGTATCCTGGGACGCATGGAAAGTGCCGCAACAGCAGTATTCCTCTTATTCAATATGCCGCTTGATTCATGCTGCGGCATAAATTTCTGCCAAATCACTTATGAACTGCTGTCCCGGTAATTCTTCCGTTTCTGTCACGATATGTTGTTCTCCCTCCAGAATCGCTGGCCGTTCCGACTGCCCGTCCGTTTCTGTCACGATAGGTTGTTCTTCCTCCCGCATCGGTTGCCGTACCTAACGCCCTTCCGTTTCTGTCACGGTAGGTTGTTCTTCCGCCCGCATCGGTTGCCGTACCCACCGACCTTCCGTTTCGATCCCGGTAAACAGTTCTGCCATCCCTTGTAACAGCAGTTCCTGTGACTCTGCCGTTACGATCGCGATAGGTGGTGGTATTTCCATGTGTTACGGCTGTGCCGACAGCCCGACCATTGCGATCCCTGTACGTAGTAGTCTCGGCGGAGGCACTCACAGACATAACCGAAATAATAAAAGTCAAAACGCAAATCAATATCTTCACAGGACACCTCACGCAAGACGAAACCAAACAAAACCACACCGGATCTCATTTTATACGATATCCCATGATTTGTTATCATCCAGACGAAAGGATTTGCCAACAAAAATCACATCCCACAAAAACGAAAGGTCCGGTAAAAAATCATTCCGGGTCACTCTTCCGTAAAAATGCAGATATCAGTCACAAGAAAGACTCCTGGTTTCAGATCCAGGCAGATACCGGTTTGAAATCCAAACCTGTAAAACTTGAAAATTGTTCTGTTAAGATAAACGGACTATCACCTGATCACTGTCAGCAGTTGGTTGTCCACACCACCTAAGATTAAAAATTCAGCATCATCAAGTTTATGAGGATTCATTGCCAGATACTTACGATATGATCCATTTTCCTCCTTTTTTCGCTCCTTCCCTGTGTATTTTGTTCTTCATCTTCAGGTAGTCCAGCAAAGTTCTTACCTGCTTTTCTGAAAGTCCGAGACACGTTGCCATTTCAGTCCTGGTTATTGATGCATTTTTGCGTATAAGGTCAATTATTCTGTCAGCTCTTGTTTCAAACTCTGGATCATTCTTATTGTTCTGTCTGCTAACAATATGTTCATCATGATTTGTTGGTTCTTTCGTAATATTTATCTGGTCTTTTTTGGTCCTTCATCCTGTTTTTCTTGGTCCTTATCTGAAACTTTCCCATTTTTTTCAAAAAAATCCAGATATTTTTCTGCTTCCAGCATCGGAAGCGTAACTATAGTTCTATCTGGTTGATCTCCGCCAAAAAGTTCATCAACATATGGCTCGGCAAATCCATATTTACGCCATACGGAATAAATATCAGGGACACCACTGCCGGCATGCTCCACATACCCTATAAGATTGAACATTTTCATTAAATTTCCGTTACGAGGCTCTGATTCACCCCCATGAAGCATCTGCTGTCTTCCAACTATTGATGTTCCTGGATTGCGCAGTACGATCTGTTCAGGATATTTATGATATGACAACTCCTCTTGAAACATAATAATCAGCATTAACCAGACAATTCACCAATGCTTCCCTCACTGGATCATGAACCGGAGTTTCATCCATGCGCACCATATCAACAAGTTTAAAAGGTCTTTTCAGATCAAGGATCAGTTTCGCTGATACTCTATTAAAGAATTCATATACATTACCAGACCAATCTCCTGACTGAGAACAAATTCTGTCAGTCCATCTTACATTTGGAAGAAGATGCTCCTGATAATCAAGAAAGAACTGCGGATACTCATACAGGATCATGTATTCATAACCAAACATCAGCAATCCGTCCTTCGTAGGATGGATAGATCCGTCTTCGGTTTTTCTTGCCGCACCAAGTCTCACAAGAAACTCACCATTGCGGAACTGAAGAAAAGGGTGTCCGCGATGCTTTGACTCAAGAGCATATCTGTAAGACTGGATACTATCCTGATCCAGTTCAGAAACAGATATGTCCGGTAATGCTGTTCCATCCACAGTTTTCCTGGTTTGATCTCGAAGCATCGACTGTACTTCCTGCCTTGTACAGCGATAATCACCTTCATGATTACGCTTAAAAGAACAATCAAACAGGTTGTTATTCAGGTATATTGGCCGCTGTTCACGATCTGCTACTGGTACATGAACAACAAGAATATAATCTTCTCCAACAGAATATTCTTCAAGATCCGCTTCTCTAAGAAGATTAAGACTAACTTTGTTCCTGTTGTTGATAGTGTCCCAGAAGAATTTCTTA
>CADBNP010000059.1 GCA_902796095.1 uncultured Aeromonadales bacterium
AGCAGCCCTGAGCTTTTACTATTTCGTATGTGGGAAGGGGATTTGTCAGGGATGTATAGGGATGCCAGACATGTTCAAAATCAAATTTTTCATAATCTGAAATATTTTTGTCAGCAGTAGTAGCTGCCGCAGAATCTGTATTCATAAAAAATCTCAAAACAGCAAAAAGCAGAAAAATTGTAAAAAACTCTGGACTTCTTTTAATCCAAAGGGAAGAAAATCGTAACAGCCGCCATCCATAAAACGAAACCGCAGAAAGAATTCAGAAGAAAAGTAAACATCAGTAAAGCAGCCAAAATCCGAACACCGATTTCAAATCATAATCCACTAAATTCAGATCATAATCCACTAAATTCAGATCCATTTCAAGATATCGCCGCCACAAAGGTGTAAACTAAAGATTACGGCTCATACATATCTACAGTTGCCAATTGAAAGTTACGTACAGTATACCGGGAGCAAATCATGCATGACTTTCCTCAACACAGCAGATGTCCAAACTGCGGCGGCAATATGGAGTTTAACATTACCGAGGGAAAGCTCCACTGTCTGTCCTGCAGCACCATGATGACTGTACCGGAATACGAGGAAATTCTGAAACAGAAATCTGACATATCGGAAAAAGCCGGACAGAGCTTTGTAAGAGGAGCATCAGACAGTGATAATGAAAATTCTGATAACCTGCAGGCAGACACCTACACCTGCAGTTCCTGCGGCGGCAGCATTTCTCTCAGTGCACTGAGCGCATCCTGGCACTGTCCTTTCTGCAATAATGCCATCGTCTTCGTCGACAAATACAGAAACCAGAGAAATCCGGATTTTATCATCCCCTTCAAATATGATCGCAGACATTTTGAAGACGCCTTTCAGAAACTGATGAGCAGAAGACTCTTTCTGCCCGATTCATTCAGAGAACAGGCTAATGTCAACAGTATAAAAGCCGTCTACGTGCCGTTCTGGCTGTACAGCGTAAAGGCCGAGGGCGACGCAGAATTCCAGGCTGAAAAACAGATTCGGCTGATGAACGGTGATCAGCGGTTTCGTGACAATAAGCGCTCAAAATACAGACACGTCATTACGGCAGAAAAAAATTCAGGAACCCTGATCTGCAGGTATATTCCCCAGGATGCATCAGAAGAAATTGACGACGACATTACCCAGGGACTTGAGCCGTACAATACTGAAGACATTACAAACTTCAGTTTCGGGTACCTGTCCGGTCTTAACGCAATGATTTATGATGTGGACTCAAAGGCCAGTTTTGCTGAAGTGCAGAAGCGGGTGGAAAATTCATTCAGAGATTTTATCGTAAAAGCAGACAACTACAACTACTACAAAATAATTTCAGTAAATGCCTCGTACACGCCTCAGTTCATTAACTACGCACTGTTTCCGATCTGGATGGCTCAGGCGGATTTCCGTGGCAAAACCTACCGCTTTGCAATGAACGGTCAGACAGGAAAGGCTCTGGAGGATCTGCCTACATCAAAGTTCAAAAAATACAGTTTTCTGTACGGATCATGGTTTCTGTTTTCTGCACTGTCCATCAGAATTCTTGACACAATGTCTGTCGTATTCAAAATCCACGATAAACCGGAAAAACTTGATTCTGTACCCAACCTTTTCCTTCTCATATCCATACCGGTTATTTCCTGGTTCATCATGTCGCGATTCTTTATTAAATTCATGTATACAAACAATCAGAGAACTGCTGCATCCAATATCATTGTTTGTGGAATCATATTTTTCCTGATTTCCACCTGTACCAATTTCTTCAACTTTGAGAGGATGAACTATGAAGAATATCTGGATGTGGCAGCAATTCTCATAATGCAGGGAATTGCAGTACTGCTGGCCAGAGATATTATTCTGAACAACAACACACAAAATCATCTTCACTTTAAAAACAACGCTGACAGCTACATAAGCTGGAAAGACTGCAGAATTGAAAATATATATTCAAGAGTTATTGAAGAGACAGTATCCGGTTACCAGGGTACCAGCATAAAAAATGCAACAAGGGGAATAGGGAGAACAAAGAATGATAAAGACATAAGGAAGCTAAATTAAGATGGGTCTGTTGCAACTTGAGGTTATTCCGGCAGACATACCAGTGATATTTCCCGGTCAAAGTTTGTTAAAAAATTTTTAACATAAAACCGCCATCCAGGCATGACAGCAGACCAAACCATGAAACTCCCATCCCAACACTGAATCTAAATAAACACAAGTCTGATTACCAACAGTCAATGCTTCTATATCATTAGTAGTTACAGAAACTCCAATATGTTTATAACCCGGGTCTATTCCTAGTGATACATCCTGAGTGTAATTTGTAGTCTCATAATTAAGCTGAACTGTAAACGGGATCTGCTCACCACCTTTGCTTTTCCGTCTTTCAACAAATGTCTTACCATGCCGTACCGTGAAGTAGGCATAAGCGGTAATCCCTTGCTGTTCAGTACATAAACCATAGAAAAACCTCTTTATAGGAGGACATCAGGATTTCTCCTGTAAAATCACCTTCGTCAAT
>CADBNP010000060.1 GCA_902796095.1 uncultured Aeromonadales bacterium
TGAATATATGTCAAGTGCAGGTCTCAGATCGGTATTGAAGGTTGCAAAATACTGCACATCCAAGCAGAAAAAACTGATCCTTTGTCAGATACAGTCAGCTGTTTACGAAGTATTTAAAATATCAGGATTTACTGCGCTGCTTACAATTACAGACACTCTTGACGGCGCAGAAGCGGCAATTGTCAAATAAAGCGTGTAAAGGAAAGTGCAGTCAGGAAGGAATGGACGGAACATCCTTTTGTATAATTGCCAGGACGAGTTCTTCTTTAACTGTCTTGCGGAGTCTGATTTAACTACTTTCTGAATCTGTCCCGATTTTAAAGGTAAAATGATCTCGGTCTCATAAAACAGGGTTTAGGCAGCATTTTTTTGATGGAGTGCACATGATTACAATAAGAATTCCGGCATCGATTGAACAGCTTCGTCCTCTCAGGGAAACAATCAGCAAAGAATTGCCAGAAAACTACAAGGGACTCCAGTTCAAGGCGGAACTGATAACCGAGGAAATACTAACAAACATATGCAAATACGCATATAACGACCAGGGCGGAGATGCCACTTTCTCCTGCGGTATGGCCAGTCTGGATAACAATGACGTGTTTCTGATTGAAATAACGGATTCAGGAACGGAGTACAATCCTTTTGCCAACATCGACAATCAGTTCGAATCAAGTGTTGAAGCAAGGAAGATAGGCGGAGTCGGACTGTGTCTTGTCCAGCAAATGGCTACCCACTATGCCTACATAAGAATTGACAATAGAAACAAGCTTCAGATATTTCTTTCTCCTTCGGCGAGTGAATGACGGGATCAGGAACCCGGAATAGTCATAGTTAACAGACGGTTAAATCTGCAATAGGAATAAATAGTGAAGCTGCGAACCAAAATCATTCTGTTCTCAATACTGATCGCTGTCATAACCATTGTTCCCCTGTTTTCCTATGTTGTATATCTGTCAAGAACAACGTTTATTACTGATCAGAAAAACAACACCGAGAACATGATAAACATTATCTACAATGCTATCGAGGGTCAGTACAACAATTCAGTAAATCAGCAAATTATCGATATATTCAATATTAAGAAATCCCTTAAGGAAACAGCCACAATTTTCAGCTTCTTCCAGCAGTACCATATATCGCACAACTCATCGGAAGGGGAACTGTACCACTTTCTGAAACTCAATCAGGAGGCTTTCAACAAGGAAAATTTCTATCTTATAACGCTTTATCAGAATAAATTTATCGGTTCAAAGGAATCCCTGGATCTTCTTAAGGCAAAAACCCTTAACAAGGAGAATCTGGAGGATCTGATTCTGGGCGAGATACCCTACACCGGAACATACGACATTGCAAAAATCAACAACCATACCTACCTTACGTACATATTTTCGCCAAACTACCAGAAAAAGAACTTCAATTTTGCCATTTTAAAAAATATTGATAATCTGGTATCTTCCTTTGATCAGATTAATCAGGAAATGCACATGTTCGTAAAGGAACTGTTCGACAATCTGCCGATAGAAAAGGTTATTCCGCTGTATCTTCTTGATGAAAATTTTAATGTAGTCCTGACCAACAACCACAGCATTACCGCTGCCAATCCATTTAAGTACGATCCTGATTCCCTGAAGCTGGTATTTTCAGAAATGTCTGAAGCAGCGAATGAAAAATCCGCGCAGAATGATCCTATTGCTCAAAAAGTATGCTCAACATACAGGGATGACTTTATCTGCTACAGCTACTTTAAGCCTCTGAAAATCTATTTAATGACCCTGCAGCCGGTTACGGATCTTAAAGCATACGGAAATAAAATTCTGATCGGCATGGCAACCATCGGAGCTGCAGTTCTTTTTTTCATGATCCTGATATCCATCAGCTATGTGACAAGGATAACTAAATCGCTCAACAGGATCGCTAAAACAGCACGTGAAATTGCAGATGCGGATCTTTCTGACGAAAATATTCTCAACAACATCAATTTTCTCCCGCACTCATCCAATGACGAGGTTGGAAACCTGAATGACGCCATAGCAAACATGAGCAACAGTCTCAGATCCAACATCAACAAACTGGTTGAATCGACAGCCAGGCAGAACAAAATTAAAGGTGAGCTGGGTGTTGCCTTTGACATCCAGATGGGAATGCTTCCAAACAGAGACAGTATCCCCAAATCAGATTATTACTGCATAGCGGCCTTTATTCATCCTGCCAAGGAGGTAGGCGGCGATTTCTACGATGTGTTTAATCTGGATGAAAATCACATGATCGTATCAGTGGGCGACGTGTCAGACAAAGGAGTGCCGGCGGCCATGTTCATGAGCATCTGCGTCACCCTTATGAGGCAGATATTCAAGACACAGGATGATATTGGCAGATCAATGAAGATACTTAACGACTGTCTCAGCGAAAGAAATCCCAACCTTATGTTTGTTACAATCTTTGTAATGATTATAAACACGGTAACCGGTGAATTTACCTACGTCAACGCCGGTCATTGCAAGCCTCTGATCATACATGGAGATTCATATGAGGAGCTGCAGGAAACATCAGGTCCTGCTCTCGGTATAATGAGCGGAGCTTCCTACTCCATGTCTCAGGGAATGCTTGAACCGGAGGATTACATAATGATATACACCGACGGCATAAGTGAAGCGCAGAATGAGAAAGGTGAATTCTTCGACACTGAAAGAATCTACTCAACAATAGATGACAGAAAATTTAATTCTTCAAACTCGCTGGTCTACGCCCTGCTGGACAGCGTGACAGAATTCAGGAAGGACGCGGCTCAGTCGGATGATATGACAATACTCTGCTACCAGAGAAAAACAAAACTTCAGTCACAGGATGGAGAAAAATCATGAATCCGGCAATCACAGATCTCGTCATGCACGGTTTCTATCTAATCCTCATGCTGTCAATTCCGCCGATTGCCGTTGCTTCGGTCATCGGTGTTTCACTGGCGCTGTTCCAGGCCATCACCCAGCTGCAGGAACAGACTCTCACCTTCGGTGTCAAGCTCATCGCCGTATGTATAACGCTTTTTCTGACAGCAGAGTGGTTCAGCGGCGAGATCGCCCACTACGGCCAGGCTATTTTTAACTACTTCTACACTCTATGATAGATCAGCTGGCAGCACTGATAACAGGCGATGAAATAATAAGACTGCACATTTCGGCGGTGCTTCTGGGAATGATACGCATAATCGCATTCATCAGCATAGCCCCGATTTTCGGTCCGGCCGTCACCATGCCTGTCAAAAGCTCCATTGCAATAGCCCTGTATCTGCCAATGCACCCTTATATGGTATCGGTAACCGAGACAATACATATAAACACCATCGGTGAAGTCTTAAGCCTTCTGATTATAGTAGGCAAGGAGGTGATTCTGGGGATCATGATGGGCTGGCTGGTTGCACTGTTCTTCTACATAGCTCTTTCAGCAGGAACCATAGTTGACAACCAGAGAGGCGCGTCCATGGCTCAGACAGCGGATCCTCTGGCAAGCGCTGAATCGTCACCGCTTGGTGTCGTACTCTTCCTGTCAGTCACCACGCTGTTTTTTGCATCAGGTGGTTTTTTAAGATTCCTGGAGCTGTTTTATTCCTCCTTCACCTACTGGCAGCCTGATGAACTTATACCGGAACTTACCAGCAGACAGTTTGCACTGTTTTCCATCAGCAATCTTGCATGGATGATGAAGCAGACAGTGCTTATTGCCTCTCCGTTCATTATCATTGCACTGGTCTGCGACGTTTCACTCGGCCTAATCAACCGTTTTGCACCGCAGCTTAACGTATTTATACTGTCAATGCCAATCAAGAGCGGCGTCTGCGCTCTGCTGATTATCTTCTACTATCACCCGTTCCTTGAGCACAGTGCGGGCAACATAGATGTAATGAATAATATGCTGAGACAGATATTTATACTGCTGAAGGCTGATTAAAATACTGGGACATGAATCTCCGGCAGAAAATGACAGTCATGACAATGCTCAGGACAGCCGAAAGAACATGTCCAAGAGTAAAGTTAAGAAAAACATACCCGACTACCCTGTCTGGCTCCCTGAAAAACTCCGCGCTGAAGCGAAAAATACCGTAAAAATAAGCGAACAGCACAGCTGTGGCGCCGGAGAGATCGGTAAACCTTTCCAATCTTCCAAGGAAAAAGCGGCCGGCTGTAATAACAAGATAAAGAAGAGGTCCCTCAAGAACAGCCTCATAAAGCTGAACGGGATGCCTTGTCTGATTGTCAGCACCGGCGAAAATCATGCCCCAGGACACATCAGTAGGCGTCCCCCAAAGCTCCCCATTCCAGAAATTGGCAAACCGTCCGAGTGGAAGAACAATGCAGGCAAGAACGGCAATATGATCCAGATTATGCCAGAATCCTTTTCTGTCAACAAAGTAGACAGCCAGAACAAGACCCAGAAATCCGCCGTAGAAAGACATTCCTCCGCGATACAGCTGAATAATTTCTGACAAATGACTGAAATAATAGGCCGGTTCATAGCACAGGACATACCCCAGTCTTCCACCTGCAATGGCACCTATTGCTGCATAGGTGGAAACATACAGGGCATATGAAAACGATCTTTCATAATAGGAAAATTTTTCAGTACGTACTGCAGCGGCGAGAATAAATCCCAATATGTAAACCAGACTGTACATCAGCTAAAACAAAAAAGGCAGGTTGATAAAATAACGAGACAGGAGAGAGACTGCTTTCAATTTCAATGAAATTTCATCTCAATCCTGCTGTAATTATACAACTCAGCCTGTGATGCCAGGCAATCATTAATCAATGTCACCGGCATTTTCGGGATCCATGCTGCATTACCGCACTGCAGAAAAGTTACGTTCAGTGCAGTCAGTCTGAAAAAAACTCCGCTCATGCATGGCAAATGCTACAGGTTCACCGTATATGAGTTATTCACGTTCATGTTTTCCTTTGAAGACAGGTTTGCTGTAACCAGATAGGATCCGCCAAGTTCAAACGAAGAGCTGTGAACCTTTTTTTCAAGAGTGTTAAATACTATTTTTACAGGATAGAAATCTTTTTCTTTAAGCGAATCTACCTTGTTCTTAAACTGATCTGTCAAATTTTTGGTCTGCTTTACAGATTTCCTGACATTGACCAGAGCTTCATTTTTTGCGGAACGGACAATCTGGAAGCCGGTGATTGCAGATTTCTTTTCCGACTGCAGCTGATGAAGCTTTTTAACAGCCTTGTTTATCTGTTCTTCTGTACAGCCCAGTTCCTTCATGCTTGCAGAAAGAAACTTGATGTTGTTCGTCATTACGATTTCCTTGCTTCCTTTGCTTTCAGGTTTGATCGTCGTAACCTTTTCAGCACTGAGAAGCTGATTCTGCAGAAGATTTGTTTCAAATGAGGTTACCGTGTCAGTGCTGTAGTTCACGCCTGCATGAACACTGACAAGTTCGCTGGTATCGGCTTTAACATCAAGTCCCGCATCGAATCTCGTGTTGGAGGAATCCAGCTTCGCTTTCAGACTGTCAAAGAATTCAGCTATGTTCTTCTTCAGTTCAGGAATATTTTTAATTCCGGGAATTTTACTTCCGATAAAGGACGTAAACGTATCAAGATCCTTCAATGCCGGCGATGCTACATGACTCTTAAACTGATCCTGGACCAGTTCGCCGAGAACACGCTTTGGATCAGTCTGATACTTGTTATAGGTTGACAGACCTTTCCATTTATTTTTTTCATAGGAATTGCTTAATTTATGTTCAGCATACTCATCCACAAAACTGGGAGTCAGAATCTTTGATATTGCACCCTTATGATCCATCGCATACTTGAGGATATTGTCAACCTTCTTATTGACTGCAGAATTTTTCTGATATTCTTCCTTTTCCGCATCGGAAAGCTTGGACGGATCTCCGTAACCTACAATATGTCCGAA
>CADBNP010000061.1 GCA_902796095.1 uncultured Aeromonadales bacterium
CCGGTAAAAGAATCTCTGTGCTACGGAGACTTAAAGAATCATGATATTACTGATTTCTGGACACTTTTGCTTTACACCGGCTATCTGACTTTTAATCCTGAGAAGACAATTTATCCGGATGATGATTTTGAAGAAACTGACGAATCTGATCAGAATGAAAACAGTGTAGCCGGTCAAAAAGAAGAAAAAACTAAGAATTATGAAACGCTGTACAGCCTTTACATACCGAATCGGGAAATCAGAAACTGTTTTAAAACCAAAATTATTGATTTCTTCAGCAGCAACCAGGAGATGAAGGATCACACGGAAGGTTTCGTAAAAGGTCTGTTCAGCGGTGAGTGCGAAATGGTGGAGAACAGTCTGAACGAACTGCTGGCAAAATATGTATCAATAAGAGATTTTTCAACTAAGACTCCGAAAGAAAACTACTATCATGGATTTGTGAACGGACTGCTTGTTAACAGTGCTTCACTGATAGAAGAGCAGAAGTCAAATTTTGAATCCGGAAACGGCTATGTGGATTTGATAATAAAGCCAAAGCCGGCAGCCGGTATCATAGTCGTCCTTGAACTGAAGCAGACATCAGATGAAAGAGAAGACAAGGGAAAGATTGCAGGGGAGGCAATAGAACAGATAATAAGGAAAAAATATGCAGATCTGTACATCAGCAGAACAGACATCAAATCTGTTTTGATATACGGAATATGCTTCTGCAAAAAGGAGTGTACTGTTCTGGTTAAAAAACTGAAATAGAAAACTGCAGCTTCAGATGGATGGAGACATGCTGGTAATGCACTTTCTGAACATTTCCTCGGTTCTGCGGTAGTCGCACGCAAAAGAATCAATGCTTGCCTTAAGCATTTCATCCGCTGGTACATGTGAAAATTTGATCTGATATCCGTTCCAGAGTGCCAGTGATCTTATAAATTCCCGCTGTGCTCTTCCGTTACCCTCTCTGAAGGGGTGGAGCGCATTAATTTCTGAAAAGTAGAATGAAATACGCGTAATGAAACGATCTGCAGAAAGCCCCCTGAGATAATTTTCACTTTTCAGATCGGAAAAAAGCTTCTTTGCGTTGCTGGCAATGTAGTCGCAGTGACAGAAATAATAACCCTTGGCAATATCAACTGTCCTGAGTTCTCCCGCCCAGCTGTAGAGATCCTGAAAAATATACTGGTGAATACGGCACAGATGGTTAAGATCGAAACTGCCGATTATTGGATTGTGAAGAAGTTCGTAGATGCGAAGCATGGTAAACTTGCGTTCCACTTCTGCAAGTTTATCCTCGTCCGTGATGTTAAGATTGTTGATTAGAATGTCTGTATCTGGATAACAGTAGGTCTTGTCATACATGAGTTACAGTGAATTTATTATTCTGTTTCTGATTTCGTCGCCGGTGAGCTCACCCTTTGAGTAGTCATTAAGGATTTTCATATCTTCATTGTCGAGAATAAAACCCTCCATGGACATCGAAGCTCTGACTTCATTGAAAGCTTCCTGTGGAGTATAGTCAGGCACCTTGTAAAACCCGATTTTAAAGGGAACCTTTTTTTCCTCCACAAGTTTGGACAGAGACATTGTCAGGTATGTGCCGAGATCCATTCCCAGATCTTCCAGAATACTTTCTGCATTGGTTTTCAGATTTCTGCTAATTTTCAGCTGAATTTCTACTGAAGATGAAGATTTGTTTGCCATTTATGTTCCGTTTAAAAACTGTTCCTTTATTATACTTTTTTTACAGGGACAGTACCACTAAAACCATGAGTTTTCGGGAAAGTCAAAACATGCATATGTGACTGATTCGTGGCTGTTTTAAACGTTAAATACCAAAATTTGTGTACAGACTCCGCATTGTTTGAAGATTTTCGGTCCTCTCCATCTTTGACTCAGATCCGGGGTTAGATCCTGGTTCACCTTTTTGATCGCTTTAATAAAACGAGGCATTTACGTTGATAAATATAATTTCAACGTATATAACTGACTGTATTTACATGTTAATTTCTAGAAAAACGGTAACTTGGGTAATTAAAACTGCTATTTGTCATGTTCGATAAAATCTTTACAAACCCTTATGCGAC
>CADBNP010000062.1 GCA_902796095.1 uncultured Aeromonadales bacterium
AGATACTCTGCAGCCTTTGCATACTGACTCTCAGATCCGAACATGGACTCCGACATTTCTGAAAAATACTCTGAGAGTAAATTCCATGTACTGGACTGGGTTCCGCAGATCACAAGAGAATCCACTCTGGTATGACGCTTACCGCGGATATAGGAAATAAAAGCTGTTGAAGCATAGCGTGCCTTTACTTCAAAACCTCTGAAATTATAGACATTATCCCTGTACCTGCCTGCACCCAGAAAAGAAATCACCACATTTGACATAAAATCTACCCCGCTAAAACAAAAACGACAAAGAATAACCGACAGAGAATTTTCACCTAATTCAGCATCAACAACTGTCATGGTAGAACCATATCATGCCGGTTAAAATGAACATTGTCACAAATTATTCATGCTCTTACACAGTCGCGTTTAAAACGTGAATCCGGTCTGAAAACAGTAAGGACAAAGCTTCCGGATAAGACGAGAGTCACTCTGCACTTGTGCTCAAGCCGTTTGAGATTCGCCAGCCTGTTCCTGCATTTTTTGTAAACAGCCTTGAGCTGTGCGAGTCTGAGCTGAGCTGATTCCGTCCTGCATTTTTTAACCGTCCGCTTCAGCATCAGATAATCATTACGCATTTTCTGACAGAGTCCTGAAACGGCATCCAGATAGGAATGAAACTCGTCGGTATTTGTATTGAGAGTAATCCTCTCACTTTTCTGATCCCACACGCCCTGCTTCATCATAGGCTCCAGTGCGTCCTCCAGCATGGAAGCAGTGTAATTTCTCTCAACCATTCTTCTTTTTGCATGTTCAGTAAAATTCATGATTTTCTCCTCGTTTCAGATTAGTTATGTTGTTCGCAGTGCTGACTATTGTCACCGATTTTGATCATTGCAGCGATTTCAGCCACGGATGAAACTGTAATTGCCCGTTTTTTATTCCTGAGTCATACAGTTATTTATCAGGTTTTATCATCCCGCTTTACACATATATCCTCAAAAAACATACCAGAACAAAAAGATGCTTATAAATCAAACTTTTAAACAAAAACATGAGCCTTCCTTACTTATTTCAATTATTATGTTCATAATAAATTACTGCAGTAATCATATTTAAGAAGAGTGTACACGTATGAATAAGACACAACAGCTTCCGATTTTTGTTTCATGGATAGGAATGACGGATCTTAGAACCATGAACAGGTGGAGAATACTAAACGGAAAAGCTCCGGCTCTTGGATACAATGACGGCAACCCGGATAAGCAGATGGAAAAGTTTTCAGGGATCGAGAGGGATGGAGAAAACGGACCTGTAAGAACCTTTACCGACGGAAGAAAAGCTGAAATAATCTATCTGCTTGCCACAAACAAACTCTACAGGGATGCTGAAACCTTCAGAGAATGGGTAGCCCGCGGTACTGATGCAAAATGCAAAGTGGTATACGTAGATGTGGCGGATCCTTCGGACTACAGTCAGGTCTATAACGCACTGAAAACCTTTTACGAAAACAGCGAATACAGAATTTCAGAAAACGCCAGGCGGACGGAGTTTCATATAAGTTCAGGAACTCCGGCAACCCAGGCCATGACCGTTCTCACCGCACATATGCTGCTTTCCGGTTCCAGAACATTTAAAACAGTGGAAAAAAAATATGCCGATAAGACAACCGGACAGCAGATTTTTGAAATCAAACTTCCCTTTACACTGACGGGAGAGACTCTCAGCAACACGTCCTCCGGATTTATTTCAGAAAACAGGAAAATCGAGGAGGTTGCAGAAATATATGGAAGGTTCAGAAATGTAACCATTCTGCTGCTGGGAGAAACCGGTGTGGGTAAAAGCGAATCAGCAAGGAGGATCCACGAACTTTGCGGTGACAAAGGGGAGTTCGTAGTAGCAAACTGCGGTGAACTGGCACAGGGTGACGTCAATATGTTCAGAGCTGAACTGTTCGGGGCTAAAAAAGGCAGTTATACCGGAGCGACGGCAGATACCGTTGGACTTTTCGGGAAGGCCAGGAACGGAACCATATTCCTGGATGAAATTGCAGAAATCCCCCTTGCCCATCAGCAGACTCTTCTGAGAGTGCTGAACGACAGAAAAGCACAGAGAGTGGGAGACAACGAGACATACTCTATTGATAATGTGCGGATCATTGCCGCCACCAACAGAGATCTTGCAAAGGATGTGAGAGAAGGAAGATTCCGGGAGGATCTGTATTACCGTGTGGCCATGTGTCCGGTGTACCTGGAGCCGCTGCGCCAGATCAGAAGCAGCAGCATGGAAAGGTTTGATGAAATTGCTAGAAGCATTCTGGCAAAAATACAGCAGGACGAACAGTTCAGGGGCTCCACGCTGAAACTTACTGATGATGCATGGGAATTCATCCGCTCCAGAGAGTGGCCCGGAAATATACGCCAGTTGCGTCACGTACTCCAGGTCTCTGCGGTATACGCCTACATCAAAAACAAAGGCATGATTAATGAAAAAATTCTGAAAAGTCACTTTTTTGAAGTGCCTCAACCGAACTCTTCACCGGCAGGTGTCCCTGATCCAGAAAATGAAATACCGGCTGATCTTGATAAATGGCTTCTGGAGCATAAAATTACATTTGCGCAAAGAGCACTGGAAAGATGCAAACATAACACGGGAGAAGCAGCAAGGTTACTCGGGATATCATATCAGAGACTCAACACCTTTATTAACAAGCCCGAGTTCAAAAACAGAACCTGACAGTTTCAAACGCCAGACTGAAAAACAGGGAACGGGGATCGGCATTAACACCGGAAACAGATGGAAAGAGCAGGTTCTGATCAGGAAGATGCTGCTCTTCATTGCATTCGTCCGCTCGGTTTGTCGGAACCTGTTTTATCACAGCCTGACACTGCCTTTTTAGTTTGTCTTTAATCAGTCCGGGTTCTGCAGGGCTGCATATACATTTTCCGGAAAAGATTCCGCTGATCGGAATCTCACAGAGTAAACAGTCTGTAAACAGTCTGTAGAGTCATCATAAAACCCGCCGCTGTTTTTGAACAATTCTCCTACCCCCCGGAGTCACAATACTTTTCTGCGCGATTATTTTCAAACGTCTGATATCACAGTCATCTATTCCTACAATATGCACACCCGCCGCACAGACACCGGATGTGGCTGTAACTGAGAGAAGGTACTCTGCCTGTCATCACGATCAGCCCACGCTTCACTGTTTCTGCAGTCATAAAAAAGAAATCATTGCTCCTGTTTCATTTTCAGCCACGGTCGAAAAAATCACTCAGCAGTAAACGGACGATAATGAATTACAGCAGCAGGACATAAACCGCGTTAATGTTTAAGCAGGAAAAGGAGAACGCTATGCTTGGTTATTCAATTGTCATGAAAAAGAAAGACGGCAGAATGTATGGAGCTGCATGTGAGCGTTCCAATGCAAAAGCATGTCACGGAAAAATAAGTTTTGGAAGAGGATCTGTTGCCCGCTCTGTTCTCAGCTTATCGAGAAAGAAAAGGAGTTAAGGCACCGGAAAAATCCTGGAATTATCAGAAGTTCTTTTCAGTTTCCCATGGATTCGATTCAGGGCGCAAGATCAAAAACATCAGTTTGCGCCATGGTAGAAAATCTCAGGAAGGCACAAAGAACTGATAATGAATAACAGCATTACATCACAAGATTCTGATGAACAGGATCCGCTAATGTGAACAGCAAGCCTCTCGGAAACAGCTGCTTTGCTGAATTACGATTACTGACAACAACTCATCATTAAAATTACAGGAGAAAAAACGATGGCAAGATCATTTTCCTACTCTGGTCGCGGTTACAGTTCTCACGGTCATTCAACCGGCCGCAGTTCCGGACACTCGCACTCTTACTCCGGCACCACGCACTACTCAAACGGACACTCCCGCAGCTATCACGGCACGGTGAACTTCCATTCTGACGGCTCCTACAACTGCACCACTCACTACAGTGACGGCAGTACAAAAAGTCACGGCGGTACGGTTCACAGCTCCGGCAAGTAAGTCAGGCAGACAAAACATAAGATCACTTTTTAGAAAACATCAGGAGATTAAAAACAATGGCAAGATCTTTTTCCTACTCTGGTAGCGGCTACAGCTCTCACGGTCATTCAACCGGCCGCAGCTCCGGACACTCGCATTCCTACTCCGGCACCACCAGCTACTCAGACGGATACTCCCGCAGCTATCACGGCACGGTGAACTTCCATTCTGACGGCTCCTACAGCTGCAACACCCACTACAGTGACGGCAGTACAAAAAGTCACAACGGTATGATCAAACCTCGCTAATCATGAATTCGCCA
>CADBNP010000063.1 GCA_902796095.1 uncultured Aeromonadales bacterium
TAAAAGTGCCGAACCGAGCCGGGCATCTGAAGGAGACAATAACACGGACTGTACCATTCTGCAATTTCGGAGAAAAATAAATCCAACTCAAAAGACAGAAATAAAAAAAGATCCGCCGCATATCAGCTGACAGATCTTTTTTAAGCATCAAAGATATGAAGTACCGGTTATTTCTTCACATGATGGATCAGGGTTCCATCATCAGATCCGAGAATAATGCGTTTAAGGGTTCCCGGTTTGTTCATATTGAAAACTCTTATAGGCAGATTATGATCTCTTGCCAGAGTAAAAGCGGCAAGATCCATAACCTTCAGTTCTTTTTCAAGAACTTCATCATAACCAAGCTCGCTGTATAAAACCGCACTGCTGTCCTTCATAGGATCGGCACTGTAAACTCCGTCAACCTTGGTTCCTTTAAACACTGCATCGGCACCGATTTCAATACCTCTCAGACATGCTGCTGAATCAGTTGTAAAGAAAGGATTTCCTGTACCGGCGGAGAGAATAACAACTCTGCCGTCACGAAGATTGGAAATCGCATCCAGCCAGCTGTACGGATGGCATATACCCTGAAGTGGAATGGCGGAAAAAAGACGGGCATCAACATCGGCACGGAAAAGAGCATCACGCATGGCCAGTCCGTTCATAACAGTTGCCAGCATACCCATGTGATCACCAATGACACGATTCATACCGGCTCTGGCTAGAGAGGCACCGCGATAAATATTGCCGCCGCCTATCACAAGTCCCACCTGAACACCAAGTTCAACAATCTCCCTGATTTCCTGTGCCATGTGATCCAAAACAGCCGGATCAATACCGAAACCTTCTCTGCCCTGCAATGCCTCGCCACTTAGTTTCAGTAAAATTCTCTTATAAACGGTCTCACTCATATGTATGCAATCCTTATTCAGCCTAAAAAAAACCGCGACAATCTGCCACGGTTCCCTCCAAAATTCTGCTCAACCGGCTGTTCACAATACAGGACATCCGGCCAGAAAATTCTTCAACAGATCAGTATGCAATCTGCTTCAGCAAAAGTCCTGTTACTTCTGCCCCTGAGCGGCAGCCACCTGAGCCTTTACTTCCTCAGCAAAATCTACCTGCTTGACTTCAATTCCTTCGCCAACCTTGAAGCGTGTGAAAGCAGTTACATCAGCACCCTTGCTCTTGAGCATATCACCGACAGTCACACCTGGATCCTTAACGAATGGCTGACCGGTAAGAGAAACTTCGCCTGTGAATTTTCTCATGCGGCCTTCAACCATCTTCTCGGCAATTTCCTTTGGCTTGCCAGACTGCATTGCAAGTTCAACCTGAACTTTACGCTCTTTTTCAATAACTTCAGGAGATACATCCTCAGGCTTGACAAACTGAGGATCACTTGCACAGATGTGCATTGCAACATCCTTGGCAAGTTCTGCATCACCGCCGGTCATGCATACCAGAACACCAATCAGACTGTTGCTGTGAATGTAAACGCCGAGATTGTCAGCGGATGCAATCTTGATGCGACGAAGATGCATATTTTCGCCAATCTTTGCAATCATTGCCTTGAGAACATTCTCGACAGTCTCGCCGTTACCGTAATCAAGAGCATTTACCTTGGCAACATCTTCAAGATCATTTGCCAGTGCAAGCTCAGCAACCTTGTTGGCATACTCTCTGAAACCGGCATCCTTGGCAACGAAGTCGGTCTCGCAGTTAAGTTCAACAAGAACAGCCTTGTTTCCGGAAACCTTTGAAACAATAACACCCTGGGCAGCTACACGGCCGGCCTTCTTGGCAGCCTTGGCCTGTCCGCTCTTACGCATGTTTTCAATGGCAACATCGATATTGCCATCTGCTTCAGTGAGAGCCTTCTTACAATCCATCATACCTGCGCCGGTACGTTCGCGCAGTTCTTTAACCATAGCGGCGGTTATATTAGCCATTTGTAATCCTTTTGTTGAAGTTTAAAAAGGGAGAAACATGAGTTTCTCCCCATGTTCATAATTAAGCTTCGGCAGGAGCTTCCTGAACATCCTTTTCCTCAGCCTGCTGCTTCTCAGCCTGAACGCTCTTTGCAACCTTGATGGCATCAGAAGCCGCATTGAGATAAAGTTCGATGGCACGGATAGCATCATCATTGCCAGGAATAACATAGTCAACACCATCAGGGCTTGAATTGCTATCTACTACAGCAACGACCTTGATTCCAAGATTCTTTGCTTCCTTGATTGCAATCTGTTCGCGATTAGCGTCAATCACGAAAAGAACATCAGGAAGAGAACCCATGTTCTTGATACCGCCGATACTCTTTTCAAGTTTGTCCATCTCACGCTGACGAAGAAGAGCCTCCTTCTTTGTAAGCTTGTCAAAGGTACCGTCAGTAGCCTGAATTTCAAGTTCCTTGAGATGCTTGATGGACTGCTTTACAGTCTTCCAGTTGGTCAGAAGACCACCCAGCCAGCGATGATTAACATAGAAGGATTCGCAGTTTTCGGCAGCTGACTTTACAGCCTCTTCAGCAGAGCGCTTTGTGCCAACAAAAAGAACCTTGCCGCCCTTTGATGTAACAGAACTGAGATAATTCAGAGCATCATTGAAAAGTGGAAGAGTCTTGTCCAGATTGATGATATGTACACCGTTACGCTTACCGAAAATGTATTCCTTCATCTTCGGATTCCAGTAACTGGTCTGATGTCCAAAATGAACACCTGCCTTCAACATATCGCGCATTGTTACATTTGCCATTTGCATTTTTCCTTTGGGTTATGCCTCCATTTATCTTAATCAGCCAACCGCTCCTGCGGCACCCGGCAGATCCTACCGATAAATGTGTGTCGTAAAAAAATAAAAAAAATCCTGTCCCGATCCGGGACGCATGAATTATAGCCTAATCTATGGTCAAATTCCATAAAAAAGAAAAGGGAGACAACTGCTTAACCAGGTCCCCCGATTGCTCATTTGAAAGAACTACTCCTTAAAATCCGTTATTGTTCTGGAATTTTCAGGAAGAACCGGCAGACTTCCGTGCTCCGCAAGATACTTTTTCATCACATCGGAATCTACTCCGAAATCTCTGATAACTTTCAGACGTTTAAGATTGCGGTAGCCGTCCTTGCCCTGAAGAAGAAATGAGTTTGTCATAACTCTGTAGGTTCTGGCCGGATCAATAGCAGCAGATTTTCCTGACTTATCAGTTACCGTAACCCTGGTAACAGGATTTTTGGAAGTGAGATCAACAGAATAGCTGAAACCGTATCCGCAAGGCATTCCTCCGTCACGGGCCGCGGGATCCTGACCGATGTACCTCATAACCTGATTAAGAGTATCAACAAATACACTGCCCTTCATATCAACAGTTTTGAGTTCATTGCTGAAAGGAGCCACTGCAAGGAGTGTGGCATCGGTAAAGTCGCCACTTTCCACATCAACACGGTATCCGCCTGAGTTACCGAGAAAAATCTGTGCATCAGTACCGTCAAGATATGCCATGCCGAATACGCGACAGCTCTCGGATCCGAACGGATTTACTTCGTTTTTGATTACACAGTCATCCGTAGGGAAACGGGTTGAACACAAATCCTGAGGAGCTTTGCCAAGGTATGAGTAGTGACTCTTTATCTCATCACGGTAGGGTTTCATGGCAGCCGAGGCAGTCTCATTGCTCCTTGCCTCGATAAACGTGCTCTCCGGATCATTAACCAGCCCTCTGATGGCAGCAACAGCCATCCCCTTTGTATCATCTGCAGGATCTGCGACTTTCTTCATATATGCGGTTTCAGACCAGAGTGGCATAAAAGGTGAACCTTCACATTTGAGAACATTTCCGTCAGAATCAAAGGACACCCTGAGATCTCCCACAATTTTGCCGTATTCATTAGCCTGAACCACACAGATCTTGTGTCCAGAAGCGTTTTCACGGGTCATCGGATAGGTACATTCACCCTTAAGTCCGTATTTTGAGAAATTTCCGCAGAGACTGTGGGAATCTCCGCCGATAATGATATCCACATCATTAAACAGAGCTGAGTTGGTACGATCAGCAATAACGCCCTGATGAGAAACAAGAACGTGTATTGAAGCCTTATCCCTGTTCTTTGCAGTAAGTTCGTTGATGGTTGATACTGTATCAGAAAAGTTCATATCCGGATCAGGAGATGAACTTTCCTTTATTTTCCCGCCGGCGGTAACACCATACAGGACCACTGTACGATCTCCCACATTCTTGAAATACTCCCGTACTCCTGTATCCTTAACCGGACTGTCATGACCTACCGTAAGATCTGAGTTAAGAAGAACCGACTTTGGACTGAGTTCCTTCATATATTCCATGAATGTGGCAATACCCTTGCCGCCATGATCAAACTCATGGTTGCCCAGTACATAAAAGTCAGTGCCGTACATACCGTGAAGCGCGGCATCAGCTTTACCATGGAAAATATCGTAGTTAGCAGCATTTCCTGTAATCTGATCACCGGCAGAAATCACAAGAGCATCCGGATTTATCTTTTTCCTGGTCTCAATAACCGACTTTATAGCCTCGGGACCGCCTGCCTTAACTCTCACCATTCCCCTGTCTGTCTTCAGCGTCACTCCTGCAGGATCTATGTAGGAATGCACATCATTGACATGAATAATCTCCAGGATGTAGGCAACCTTATCGGCCACTGCATCATCAGCGGCACTGATATTACGGATTTTGATTTCAGACACATCCGACTGAACATCACCGTTATCATTTACCGAACATCCAATTAACAGGCCTACGGCGGCAGCAAGAGCCGTCAGTTTAAAAAACACTTTCATAAAAATCTCTTTTCGGAAAACAAAACAAATTATCAGAAATACGCTGATCAAAAATGCAAATCAACAGCAGTCAAGTTCAGCTTCCATATCCGCATCACAGGGAGCCCCGTGAGAAAGGTTCTCCATTCTTTTGAATAAACTCATCCGACGTTATCCCTGTATTATCCTGATTTTTTGGTCCTTTTGACTTTTCCTGACCGAAAATTTTTTATTTACATCACAAAAAGGCAGGTACTTTATACAGAATACCCGGATTTCCCCTTATGCTTTAGCACTGTTAAAGGAACATCATGTTCCTTGTTTCCATTATTATTCACACTGCCGTGTCCACCGGATGCGGTATCAAGAAACAGAAAAAGAGGTTTCAAATGATCAGAAAACTGCTTGGTCTGGTATTAGGTGCAACTGTCTGCCTTATGCTGACTTCACATACAGTCAACGCCGGTGAAGCTGAGACTCCTGCTCCCGCAGCCCAGAAGGTTATCCTGGATTCAGATATGGTAGCTCTGTTTGATGACGGTATTGCCATGATGATGCTTTACCGCCATCCCGAAATAGATCTTCTGGGAGTAGTGACCGTTACCGGGAATTCATGGGCAAACGACGGAACTGCCCACCTGGTCAGACAGCTTGAGCTTATCGGCGGTCTGGAAAAAGCTCCCACCATGGCCATAGGTGCACAGTTTCCTGTCCGCAAGGCCGGTTTTACAAAGGAACTGCTGAAAAAGGAACTGGCCGATTTCGGCGATGTCATGGACAGTTATATCGGAGCACAGGAAACAGAAAATCCGAAAACATGGCAGGAAGCATACAGGAACCTGTACAAGAAGGATCCTCCATCAGTAAATGTAAGAAATGACGGAGTTGACTACCTTATTGAAATGGCGCACAAATATCCTCATCAGATAAAGCTTATAGCCATTGGTCCGGCAACCAACATAGCAAAAGCAGTGGAAAAGGATCCGGAGATTGCTTCTCTCTTTGATGAAATCATATATATGGGCGGCGCCTTCTGGGTCAGGGGAAATGCTCACGAAGCTGCCGAATTCAACATCTGGCTGGATCCGGAATCGGCAAAAACGGCATACCGGGCTCCATTTGATCGTCAGCTGTTCATATCCCTGGATGTAACAGACAAAACAATCATGGATCGCAGCAGATTCGAAGCCATCAAGTCTCATATCAAAAACCCTGAACTGCTCAAACTTTTCAACAGTTCATTCATTGCACAGCGGTTCGAAAAGGAAAAGGATTTCAGCTGGTTTGTATGGGATGTAATTGCATCAGCCGTCGCCATAGATCCGTCCCTGATCACATCAATGCATACCGCATACATTGACTGTGTCGCAGTTCCGGGAGCGCAGTACGGAAGAACAGTGCCGTACAACAAGGATGAGGCTCCAAAAGGAACAAGACCTGCAGATATCGTTATCGATATAGATCAGGACAGGTTCTGGAAAATGCTGTATACAAGTCTTGAATCTTTCTGACACTTACAGATCTACCGCTATCTTCCATAAATGGGCTGCTGCATGACTTTCTCCAATCAGGGAAACCTCATACGACAGCCCTGTCACTTACAAATCACAGACTGTATACGTTTCAGAGAAACTCTCTAAATCTCTTCAAACAGAACTATTTTAAAGTTTTTTATGACGGCAACAACACGGTGAAGTACCGTTCCCTGCTGCAGCACCTGCAGTTTGTGATCCTGTCCGTACTGTTTAAGCTGTGCAAGAACTTCTCTGCAGGCACCGTCCGCCCTGCTGTCAGACGCATCAGATCTGAGATATTTAAGTTCAATCAGATAGCTGTGAACTACTCCTGTACTTCTGTTCTGTGGATAAAGGAGTAGGCTCTGTTCAGGAAAAGTGTTGATTTTGCTAATTGTGATGTATATCACGTTTTAGTACAATTACTTATAATATAAATATA
>CADBNP010000064.1 GCA_902796095.1 uncultured Aeromonadales bacterium
AGCCATGAACGAGCAGCTTCGCTTCGCTATTCGTGAAGGCGGTCATACTGTAGGTGCCGGTGTTGTAGCCAAGATCATCGAGTAATAACAGTTTTTCAGAAACTGTTCACTGGGGGGCTTATGCTCCCCTTTTGCTTACTAAAGTGTTTGTGTGTTCACGGATAAAAAAGAAGGTACAAACGTTTTTGCGACCTTTGTGACTTTGATATGGGAAAGTTTCCTTTTTTTGTGACGTGCGCTTATGTTAAAATATAGCGTCTCAGTTTTCAGGTGCTTTTTTGAAGAATTTTATTCTGAAGACAGCCGGTTCAGACATGAGTGTTCCGATTTTTTCTGTAAGTCAGTGATTCGTTTTTTTCATCGGTGGCTTATGCTGTCGGTCTGTTCAGCAGAGGACTGAACCCAGATTAGATCCAGGATTGTTTGGTTTGCCTGCCGTGGCGAGGTGAACCGTTGTTTATATTTAAGATAAAGTTTTTTTAAAATGGAAAAAACAGAAAAAAACAAGAAAGCCGATACCAAGGCAAAAAATACAGGTGCTGTTTCCAACAGCAGCAAGGCTAAGACAGAGGCTGCAAGGGGGACAACTCCTCTTGATTATGTTCTGTGGACGGTTTTTGTTCTCGGATTGTGCGGTGCTGTAGGACTGAACTACTATTTTACACAGCCTGAATCTGCACAGCCTGTAACCATCAGACTTCCTTTTGTAATCGGATGTATCGTTGTTGCCGCGATCTGTGCTCTCTGCACAACGCTTGGACGTCGTCTGATTAAGTTTGCCCGTGCTTCACGCGGTGAACTGAGAAAGGTTACCTGGCCTACAAAGGATGAAACAGTAAAATCGACTGTAGGTGTTGCCGTAGTGGCAGTGGTTGTCGCATTCCTTCTTTGGGTTTTCGACGTTATTATCGGTTTTCTTGTAAGTTTCATTACTAATGTGTAAGGGTTCGGATATGTCAGACGAGAATCAGGATAATCAGAATAACATGAAGTGGTTTGTAGTTCAGACATCCACCGGTTATGAAACCAGAGTTCAGAAAACTCTTCTCGAACAGATAAGACGCAGCGACTGTGCAGATCGTTTCGGTGAAGTGATTGTTCCGACTGAAGAGATTGTTGATGTCAAAAACGGCAAGAGAAGGAAGAGTGAGCGCAAATTCTTCCCTGGCTACGTCCTAATCCATATGGTTATGGATGATGAAACATGGCATCTTGTTAAGGATACAAACCATGTGCAGGGCTTTTTAGGATGCAGCAAGGATAAACCTAGTCCTCTTTCAGATGCCGAGGCTGCCAAGATTCTCGATGACATCAATCCGGATACAGCTAATCCTAAGCCAAAGACCAGTTACGAGGTTGGTGAGCAGATCAGAGTATGTTCAGGTCCGTTCAAGGAATACACCGGTATTATCGAGAAGGTTGACTATGATAAGAATGCCGTTACTGTTGCGGTTTCCATCTTTGGTCGTCCTACTCCTGTCGATCTTGAATTTTCTCAGATTGAAAAGTGCTGAGTTTAGTTTAGCATTCTGAAGTTTCTGCAGAACGTGAGAAGATGCGATTGTACAGAAACAGTCCTCCCTATTTGCGGAGGATTTTTTTTACCTTGTTTCAGAGTGCGATTGCAGGGAGCAGAATCGCCGATTTAAGCAGTCTACTGAGCGGCTCAGACGAGAGTAAAGACGGCATCATGAATGTTGTTCGTAATGCCGTCTGCTGTTATCTTCTGTGAATTCTGAACTGGATCAGTCCGCTAAAAAACTGCCGGGCTGAACTGCATTTCCCGGCAGAATTCAGGTTTGACGTCTATTGGTAGAATGCTTTTACAGCCTTGTACAGATTGTACAGATCCGCTTTGGAGGCAAGCTCAAAAGGCGAGTGCATGGACAGGATAGGAACCCCGAGATCTACAACGTTTATATCGGCATGAGCCACGAAAAGAGCTACTGTTCCGCCTCCTCCCGCATCAACTGCACCTATTTCACCTGTCTGCCACAGAACATTGGCGTCATCGAAGATCCTGGTTACCACAGCCAGGGTTTCGGCACTTGCGTCATTACTTCCTGATTTACCTCTTGCACCCGTGTATTTGGTAAGTACGCATCCCTTGTTTATGTGGCAGCTGTTCTGCTCATCAAATACAGACGGATAGTTCGGATCATAAGCGGCTCCCACATCTGTGGAAAGAGCATAGGTGTTTCTGAGAGTTCTGTTAATTTCCGCACCTGTTGCTCTGCACAGATCTTGAATAAAGTGCAGAGTGAAATCTGAGTTCATGCCTGTATTGCCGTAGGATCCTATTTCTTCCTTGTCGGCAAATACTGTTACTGTGGTTTTTACCGGTTTTTCTTTTTCAAGCTCGGCACGAAGTGAAGCATATGCACAGACTCTGTCATCCTGACCGTATGCACCGACAAGAGCCTGATCCAGTCCTACATCCCGTGCCTGATATGCCGGTACCAGAGTCAGCTCTGCAGTCAGGAAATCCTTTTCTGTCAGATTGTATCTGCGGTTAATCAGATCAAGAAATTTCAGTTTAATCATGTTTTTCTCGTCGGAATCCGCATCAAACGGTGTTGTTGCGGCAATGGCATTTAGTTCCTCCCCCTTAATGCCGTCCTTTAGTTTCTTTTCATTCTGTTCGGCACCGAGGTGGGGCAGCAGATCTGTTATGTACAGGACAGGATCTTCAGGATTTTCACCTATGCAGACGTTAATAACAGAGCCATCTTTTCTGGCAACCACACCGTGAAGAGCAAGTGGTACGGTTACCCACTGATACTTTCTGATCCCTCCGTAATAGTGGGTTTTCAGATAGGCAACATCCGATTTTTCGAAAAGAGGAAAAGGCTTAAGATCAAGCCGCGGTGAATCCACGTGGGATACTGTCATGCGGATACCGTCTTCCACAGGATCTGTGCCAATGGTTGCCAGGATTAGAGCCTTGTCCCTGTTTACAAAAAATATGCGATCGCCCGGTTTTAAAATGCTCTCAGGATCGAACGGTACATAGCCTGCCTCTTTACAAGCACTTACTGCAAACTGTACAAATTCTCTTTCGGTTTTTGTCTGATTGAGAAATGTCTTGTAGTCACCGGCAAAAGCAGAAATTCTGTCAAGCTCGTCATCATCTGTTTTTGCATATGCATGAGGAAATTTCCAGGTGAGTTCCTCCATGCGTTTTTTTGTCTGTTCATTTTCCATTGCTTTGTCTCACTTTAAGTCTCTGAAGAATAACTTCATGTTTACGTTTAACTGTTTTACATATTATAACCACTGGGCGTATTTTCGGTTGAATTTACCTGTCTCTGCCAAAAAAGATTTGATTTATCTTAACAGTACCGAATGACACTCCGTACATTTAATCATCAGAGGAGAATTGTTTTAACCCCTTGTTTTTTCTGTATCTCAAATTTTGAATCAAGTCCTGTTTAAAGTATTTACAAAAATATGAAAATTTGATAGTTGTAACGCTTTAAATAAATTTGTATAATATATCGCCCTGTTGCTTTTTTGCGGCAGGTATCTTTTATTTTTAACAGGGGAGCCGGAGACGGGAATCTTTTTTCCCTGAGGCGTTATCACCCTAAACACAGGAAATAATAATGGCTAAAAAAGTCCAAGCTTATATCAAGCTTCAGGTAAAGGCCGGTATGGCCAATCCTTCACCACCTGTTGGTCCAGCTCTTGGTCAGCACGGTGTTAATATCATGGAATTCTGTAAGGCATTTAACGCTAAGACCGACAAACTCGAAAAAGGTTCACCGGTTCCAGTAGTTATTACCGTTTACAGTGACCGTTCATTTACCTTTATAACCAAGACCCCTCCTGCAACCTTCCTTATCAAGAAGGCTGCCAAGATTGAACACGGTTCAGCAAATGCGCTTACCACCAAGGTTGGCAAGGTAACACGTGCCCAGCTTGAAGAAATTGCCAAGCTGAAGGAGCCGGACATGACCGGAGCAGATGTGGACGCTAATGTACGCACACTGGCCGGAAGTGCACGTTCTATGGGTATAGTGGTAGAGGAGTAAAGAAAATGGCAAAGATTTCAAAGCGCATGAAGGCAATCAGGAGCGCTGTTGATTGCAAGAAGCTTTATACCCCTACCGAAGCTTTTGAGGTTTTCAAGAAGCTCGTTGCTGACGCAAGCACCAATGTTAAATTTGTTCAGAGCGTTGACGTTGATATCAATCTGGGTATTGATGTTCGCAAATCTGATCAGAATGTGAGAGGTGCAATCGTTCTTCCTAACGGTACCGGCAGAACTGTAAGAGTTGCCGTATTTACACAGGGTGACAATGCTGAAAAGGCAAAGGCAGCCGGTGCTGATCTGGTAGGAATGGATGAGCTTGCAAAGGAAGTCAAGGCAGGCAATCTGAACTTCGACACTGTTATCGCATCTCCTGATGCCATGAGAGTAGTTGGTCAGTTAGGTCAGATCCTCGGTCCAAGAGGTCTGATGCCGAATCCTAAGGACGGAACAGTAACTCCTGATATCGAGGCTGCCGTCAAGAAGGCCAAGGCAGGTCAGGTTCGCTATCGTAACGACAAGTGCGGTATCGTTCACACCACCCTGGGCAAGGTTGATTTCGAACCTGTCAAGCTCAAGGAAAATCTTGAGGCTCTGGTTGCTACAATCAAGAAGCAGAAGCCTGCAAGTGCCAAGGGCACCTTCATCAAGAAGATCTGCGTATCCACCACAATGGGTCCTGGTCTGACTCTTGATCTCAATACTATTGAGGACAAGGCCGGTGCCTAAAGTTTTTTTGCGGGTGTTTTCTCAAAAACATCCGTTTGGTTGGGAGTTTGTCTCCTGTCCAAGACCGTAGGGGAGCAATCTTAAAAATCCTACGTAGACGGTCAAACACCAGCTGAAAGTTATCTTTCTTCTGGATTTTGTTACCGATGGACCCGAAAGGGTGTAATTAACGCCGGTCATTCCGGCTTTTAATGGAGTATAGCCAATGGCTTTAAATCTCGAAGACAAACAAGCGATTGTTTCAGAGGTGAGCGAAGCTGCCAAAGGCGCACTGTCTGCAGTCGTAGCCGATTCACGCGGCGTAGAGTCTGTAAAGATGGATGCTTTACGTAAGATGGGTCGTGAAGCAGGTGTTTATATGCGTGTTGTACGCAACACTCTTCTTGCAAGAGCTGTTGAAGGCACCCAGTTTGAATGCCTCAAAGATGTTTTCACCGGTCCTACCATTATTGCTTTTTCTAACGAACATCCTGGTGCTGCTGCACGTATTTTCAAGGAATTCGCCAAGAAAGAGGATAAGTTCAGCGTAAAGGGTTGTGCGTTCGAAGGTGAGTTTATCCCTGCTGAGCAGCTTGATCGTTTAGCTACATTGCCAACTCTCGAAGAGGCTCTGGCCCAGTTGATGATGACAATGAAGGAAGCTGCCGCCGGCAAGCTGGTACGCACCCTTGCTGCTGTTGCCGATCAGAAGGGCGAACAGCCTGCTGCTTAATGCAATTAGTGTTTGTTTATAAAATTTATTTATTTTTAAGGTATAGAAGAAAATGGCTTTAACTAAAGAAGAAATTATCGAAGCAGTTGCCTCCATGTCTGTTATGGAAGTTACCGAGCTGGTAAAGGCAATGGAAGAGAAGTTTGGCGTATCTGCTGCTGCCGCTGTTGTTGCAGGTCCAGCTGCCGCCGGCGAAGCTGCTGAAGAAAAGACTGAATTCAATGTAGTTCTCAAGAACGTAGGTGCCAACAAGATTGCTGTTATCAAGGCAGTTCGTGCAGCTACCGGTCTTGGCCTTAAGGAAGCTAAGGATCTCGTTGAGGCAGCTCCATCCAAGGTTAAGGAAGACCTTCCTAAGGCTGATGCTGAGGCTCTTAAGAAGTCTCTCGAAGAAGCCGGTGCAGAAGTTGAGCTTCAGTAATTTTTCGATAGGTTTTATCGCCTTTGCCTGAAAATAATCAGGCTGGCTGGTGGATTTTGGTTCACCAGCCTTTTTCACTGTATTGAACATTGCTAATTGGCTACGAATTACCAATGTTCAGTCGTGAACGGCAAGTCAGCTGTTCATCATTGACGCATGCGTTCGCATGTTTTTAAAGATTGTCCCTGCAGGGACTTGGGTCACTTTTCAACTAACTAATGCTGAGGAACCCCATGGTTTACTCTTATACTGAGAAAAAACGTATTCGTAAAGACTTCGGCAAGCGCGAACACCTTATGGAAACGCCTTACCTTCTGTCTATTCAGGTTGATTCATTCAAGCAGTTCTTGGAATCCGGCGACAATTCAGGTGGCGATTACGGTCTTGCTGCAGCATTTCGCAGCATTTTCCCTATTGAAAGCACCAACGGTCTTGCAAAGCTGGATTATGTAAGCCACAGGCTGGACGAACCTCCTTTTACTGTCGAGGAATGCCAGATCCGTGAAAAGACCTATGCCTCCCCTCTGAGAGTAACTCTCAGTCTTGCTCTGACCAACAAGGATACCGGCAAGACCGAGGTTAAGGTAAAAGAGGTTTACATGGGCGATATCCCGTGCATGACTGATAATGGAACCTTTATCTTCAATGGTACCGAGAGAGTTATTGTTTCTCAGCTCCACCGTTCTCCTGGTGTGTTCTTCGACTGTGATGACGGCAAGACTCATTCAGGAAAGAAACTGTACAGTGCCCGTATAATTCCGATGCGCGGTTCATGGCTGGACTTCGAATTTGATATCAAGGATCAGGTTTTTGTCCGTATCGATCGCCGCCGCAAGATGTATGCGACCGTGCTTCTTCATGCTCTCAAGTTCTCTGACGAGGAAATCCTCCGTCTTTTCTATGAAACCACAGACATTGAATTCAAGGACGGCAAGGTTTTCACCCATGAATCCCTGGAAAGTCTCCGCGGACGAATCTTCAAGGAGGATGTGGTAATAGGCGGGGAGGTCATCGTTAAAAAAGACAAGCCTATCAATGACCGTATAGGAAGAAAACTGCTCAAGGCACTTGCCGACAGCGGGCAGGGAGATATGCTTGAGGCCTCGATAGAATCCATCCTGGACAAGATTGTTGCCTGCGACTACCAGGACAAAAATACCGGTGAACTTATTATTCAGGCCAATCAGCTCCTTAACGAGGAAAATCTGCGCAAGCTGCTCGAGGCAGGCTACAGCAGTGTCGAGGTTATAAAGACCAATGATGTGGACAACGGTGCGTATATTGCCAATACTCTTCGTGCCGATCCGGCCAGAACCTATGTTGATGCCCTGTTTGAAATCAACCGCATGATGCGTCCTGGCGAGCCTCCTACAGTTGAATCATCCGAGAAGCTTTTCGGTGATATTTTCTTCAAGGAGGACAAGTATGATCTTTCGTCCGTTGGAAGAATGAAGTTCAACAGCAGACTCGATCCTGATCAGAATCTCGGAACAGGCGGTGTCCTGACCCGTGATGACATCGTTGCCGTAATGAAGCAGTTTATCAAGATCCGTAACGGCAAGGACAAGGTTGATGATATCGACCATCTTGGCAATCGTCGTATCCGTTCTGTTGGCGAAATGGCGGAAAACCAGTTCAGAATCGGACTGGATCGTGTCCGCCGTGCTGTCAAGGAACGTTTCAACATGGGCGATCTGGAATCTCTTGATCCTTCAGATCTCATCAATCCGAAGCCTATTTCTGCAACTCTCAAGGAGTTCTTCGGTTCCAGCCAGCTGTCACAGTTTATGGATCAGAACAATCCGCTTTCTGAGATTACTCACAAGCGTCGTATTTCCGCTCTCGGTCCCGGCGGTCTGACCCGTGAGCGTGCAGGCTTCGAGGTTCGAGACGTTCATCCTACTCACTACGGCCGTCTATGTCCGATCGAGACTCCTGAAGGTCCGAATATCGGTCTTATCAACTCTCTGGCTATTTTTGCCCGCTGCAATTCCTACGGCTTCCTTGAGACCCCGTATCGTCGCGTGGTTAACGGCATTGTTACTGAAGAGGTTGACTACCTTTCTGCCATTGACGAGGCCGGTCATGTTATAGCCCAGGCAAATGTTGCTGTTGATGAGAAGACTCATGCACTTGTCGGCGATATGATAGCTTGCCGTCAGAACGG
>CADBNP010000065.1 GCA_902796095.1 uncultured Aeromonadales bacterium
AACAGTTCCTGACGAAATTATCAGTGCCAGGGGAGCTGTCTGCAGTGTACTTGCCATAGTTTTTTACGCATTGCTGAATTTTATCGAGAGCAGAAAAAAGCGGCAGACTTCTCTGATAAGACCGGTCAGCATCAGTTTCCTTGGTGCAATCCTGCTGGCAGCGTCAAATACGGAATACCTGTTAACGCACCTCCGTCATATAACAGTCACCGGCTTTGAAGAATTTGCAGATTCCGTTTCAGCCTTTCAGGCAAATCAGTTCATTCTGCTTATGCCTCTTGCTGTCATTGTTCACTATGCCATGGCACGCCTTCAGAAATCAGAGAGCGACAAAATACTTGCCGGCAGTCTGGCTGTTTTTTTCTCCTTCATACTGTGCCTTCAGCCCCTGCTTCACGCTCCGTCCGGATTTGTGCTTGTTTTTATAATCACGGCGCTGGCAGCCCTGCTGTATACCCAGTACAGGGTGCTGCTCACATGCTGCGCCAGGGAATATTCTGATCTCTGTATGTTTCTGCCTATCCTTATGGGATGTGCCGTCCCGGTCGCAGTGGCAGGAAATGCCGGGGTGAACTCTGCCGTCGGCGGATCTGCAGCAGCAGTCATGTGTGCACTGTACCTGTATATAAACCGCGGAACTCTGAAGAAGCAGGATGAGACAGCATCATCAGCGACAGCCCTGGATCAGTACGTATTTGCAGCGTGGCTGCCGGGACTTTATGCCGCCGGGATCATATCAACGGAATTACTTCCCGCGAAATACTGCTTCACAGGACTTGCCGCAGCCTTACTCATACTGCTGATTCTGACGAAGATAATTCTTAAGGCTCCGGGGAAAAACAACAGCGTATACCAGAATTACAGAATTGCCTGCTCTGCCCTGATTTCTCTGTTTTACGTCGTATACGGCAACTATGACAGCTGCGTACAGATCCAGGAGGAAGTTTTCAAGGACAGTTCTCTGCCTGTCTGGCTCACATGGTGCTTTCACACCATGCTGCTTCTTGCGGCCGCCTTTTCAGATTTCACATATCATATCCGAAATTCCTTCAGCAGAAATGCCGTTATCTACTACTGCACAATGCTGATGCTCTGCACAATGCTTATAACCACAGGCATCTTCGAATCGGTCCGGATCGATCTCTTCATGCTCTACCCTCTTGCAGCGGCATTCTGCTTCATCGGCATCAGCAGGAAAATCGGAATTCTCAAAGCATCATCCCTCGTTCTGTATCTTGCCGCCACCGCCGGAATATACATCCTCTACTATTCCGGCTTTTCAGACAGCATGAGACTTCTTTATTCCGCCTGCATCTTCATAAGTTCCACTGCACTGATATGGCTGAACAGAAAAGTCATTGACGCAAAATCCCAGAACCTGCTGACTGCCTCGCTGTTTCTGGAGTCATGCACCGGAATTCTGACCGCCTCAGAGGCGGCCCGACTCTTCATTCCTTCCGGATACTACCATACTGTCCTTGCGGCGGCAGTTCTGCTCCAGTTCGGTCTCATAAGATTTATGCTCGGAGCTCCGAGAGAGGGAGGAGACACATACAGTTTCTTCCGGTACACATGCGTGGGACTTATCTCGGCATTTTATATCAAATATGGCAGTTATACTGACAATGTACTCCTCCAGCATGAAGTTCTGAAAAACAGCTTTCTCCCGGACTGGAGTACCTGGTGCTGCCACACCATGCTCCTGTATGCCGGATATTTTGCAGATCTGAGATACCATCTTAAAAATTCCATAAGCAGAAACATGATTGTCTACTACAGCATGCTGCTTCTTCTGTTTGTGATGCTGGTTGTCACAAACCTGTTCGAGTCTGTTGTTGTAGATCTGTTTACACTTTATCCGCTGGCTGCCTGTTTATCTCTGATCGGCATGAACAGGAAAATCGGAGTTCTGAAGATACTTTCCTTCATTATGTATCTTCTGGCCACTGTCGTGATCTACGGCGAATACTATTCTGATTTCTCATATCCGGTACAGACACTCTTTACAACAGCGATATACCTGAGTGCAGCAGCACTTATCCGGCTCAACAGGATCCATTACGGTGATGATGCATATCCTTACGCCATGGCGGCTCTGATCACGCTGTTTTCGTTCCTGTATTATGATCTCGACACCCCTGCACTGCTGGTAATTCCGGCTATTGCCCATGCTGCTGTCTTTGCGGTATCAGGATGCCGTGTGCAGGCGGGATCCGTTCTTGCTCTGTCAGGCATTCTGATCGGTTTCGTGATTGGTAACAATGTGCCGGACGGCATCACGCTTCTGCCACTTGCCGTTCTGATCCCGTCAGCCGCAGCAGCATTGATAGCGGAAAGCGGATTTTCCCTCAGAAGCAGAAAAAAACAGAGAATTACAGAATATCCTCTTGTAATCCTCCCTGTGCAGATCTTCTCTTCACTGGCGGCCGTCATCTCAGTAACAGCTGTAATTTTTCTATTCGGCAGGAATCTCTGTCACCACAGTACAGCTCCTGATGTACTGTCCTGGACAGGTGCCGCAGCCGCTGTTTTACTGACTGCCATTGTTCTTAAGCTGAAACAGAAAAACGGAAACAGTGACGAAAAGTCATCTGATCTGTCTGCGCCGTCCCTGGCGATGAAATACCTTTCCCTTTATACGTTTACATCAGCAGCAGCTCTGATATTCGGCACTGTCGTTCATAATTCTTCGCCGGAACAGAAAACAATAGAGCTTCTCAGTGCTCTGTTCCTGCTGACCATGTCCGCAGTCGGCATTCCGCTTATGCACAGGCTCAGAAAAACTGTAATAAAACTGGAAAATGAATCGGCTGATCCCGGCACGGCACAGGATCCGGCATACATGAAAAAAAGCCGTGCCGAAGCGCTTTGCTCCACTGTTTACACCTCAGTTCTCGGATTAATTACGGCAGGCACTCTGTTTCTTTCAGAAAGTGAATACCACGAAACTCTGTGGTGTCTGTGCTGCGGCATATTCTGCTTCTATACAGTTCCGCTAATGTTCAGAAACACCATGCTGCTGCCTCTGAAATACGGTTATGTCTGCGTCAAATTCTATTTTGTCCTGGCTCTTGTATGTTTTGCAGTATTTGATATCAGCTCCACTGTATTCTCGATGATTGCCATTCTTGGAGCATTGATATTTATTGTGGCCGGTGTAATAAAGAGCAACAGATATCTGAGAGTAGCAGGACTCGGTGCCGCCTCGGTGTTTATTTGCAAACTTATCGTTTTTGATATAAATTACAGTAACGATCTGTATAAGGCCCTGTCCTATGTGGGAGCCGGAATTATTCTGCTGGTGATATGCCTCATTTACAGCAATATGCGTAAAACAGGCACAGACAGGATCCGGGAAAACTGATACAGTTCACTAAAGGCGGAGACAGTCTCAGGTCTCCGTGAAAGTCTCCAACTATATGAAAACAGAGTTACCATGAACTCAAAACTAATTCTAAATCCCGACAGAGACAAATCAGTCAGAAGACTTCACCCGTGGATTTTTTCAAAGGCAGTGGGAAAAGTTGTAAATCCCCCCGCCAACGGTGATGATATAGAGATCTATGCAGATGACGGCAGTTTTCTGGCAAGAGGCTCCTACTCACCGAACTCCCAGATCCGGTCGCGGATCTGGACATTTGATCAGAACGAAAAAATTGACAGGAATTTCTTCATATCCAGGATCCGGAAAGCTGCTGAAAGACGACAGACGCTGCTGGAGGAAAATCAGCTGTCCGCGCTTCGTCTGGTTGATGCCGAATCCGATTACCTGCCGGGTCTTATTATCGACAAATACAATGAATTTCTGGTACTCCAGGTTCAGAGTGCGGGCTGCGAGTTTCATCTGAAGGATATTACCGAAGCACTGAAGGAGCTTTATCCTGAATGCAGCATTTACGAAAGATCAGACGCAGCAGTGCGAACCAAGGAAGGTCTGGAATTAAGAAAGGGAGTAATATCCGGCAGCGAACCTCCTGAGGAAATCACAATTACGGAAAACGGCGGAATAAAAATTCTGGTAAACATCAGGGACGGTCACAAAACCGGCTATTATCTTGATCAGAGAGACAACCGCAGATTTCTGGAAAGATACTGCCGAAACAAAAAGGTTCTAAACTGTTTTTCCTATACCGGAGGTTTCTGCCTGTATGCTCTGAAGGGAAAGGCTTCATCGGTCACCAATGTCGATGTATCCCAGCCTGCCCTCGATATTGCCAAAAAAAATATTGTGCTCAATCATCTTGATCCGGGAAGAGTCAGATTTATCCGGGAGGATGTTTTCAATTTCCTTCGCAGAGAAAAGAAGGAAGGAAAACAGTATGATGTCATCGTTCTGGATCCGCCGAAGTTTGCAGAAAGCAGATCTCAGCTGGACAGGGCCTGCCGGGGCTACAAGGACATCAATATGACAGCGGCATCACTGCTTTCGCCGGGAGGATATCTGCTGACATTTTCCTGCTCCGGTCATATGACTCCAGATCTGTTTCAGAAGGTTGTGGCGGATGCTTTCCTGGATGCAGGACGAAAAGGATCCATAGTTCAGTACCTTCATCAGGCTGAAGATCACCCGGTGGCACTGCCATACCCGGAGGCTCTGTACCTTAAGGGACTGGTAATCAGAGCCGATTAATAAACGAAAAATCAGTTTTTTTCCAATCGTTTTTCCGACTGAAAAAGGAGAGCAAATGCTGACATATGCCAATTTAATTGTAGGATCGTTCCAGGTTAACTGTCGCATCATATCTAACAGGGAAACCGGCAGATGTGTGATCTGCGATCCTGGAGACAACGCAGATAAAATCACCGGTCATATCAGGAATAACAGGCTTGTTCCCACTGCCGTAATACTTACCCACGGTCATCTTGATCACTGCGGCGCTGCCGCCGAAGTTGCAGAAGCATTCAAAATACCTGTGGTCGGTCCCCACAGAGATGACAGAGAATGGCTGAGAAATCTTGACAGACAGGCCCGCATGTTCGGTCTGGAAACCAGACCTGCACTGGAGCCTGATCGCTATGTAACAGACGGAGAAAAGCTGGATCTGGAACTGGGTGAAAGCATTCTTGTGCTTCACTGCCCCGGACATACGCCGGGACAGGTATGCTACTACTTCAGAGAAAGCGGCTTTCTGCTGTCAGGAGATGTGCTGTTTGCAGGCTCGGTGGGAAGATCAGATTTTCCCGGAGGAAACCACAGTGATCTGATAAATTCAATCAGAAACAGGATACTTATCCTCCCGGACAGCACTGCAGTACTCCCGGGACACGGTCCGGACTCCACCGTCGGTGAAGAACGGAACACTAATCCATATCTGTACTAAAATCAGGCATGCTGGAAAGTCATGCCTGCCAACACAAAATCGCCGGTTATGAAACCGGCGGATCAGAATGCATAAAAGGATCTGGAACTGGATTTGAATTTGTATTTGGATCCTGAAAAACTGTCAGTCAACAGCAGAAAAAACCAGAGATGCGTTGGTGCCCCCGAAACCGAAGCTGTTTGACATCACTGTCTTCAGCTTACAATCCATGACGGAAGTAACAAGGGGTACATTTTCAAACTCTGCACCTCGCCTGAAAACATTTATTGAAGGTGCAATAAACCCGTTGGCAAGCATCAGCAGCGAGTAAATTGCCTCCTGTACACCTGCGGCTCCGAGAGAATGACCGGTCATGGACTTTGTGGAGGAGAAATACGGGATCTTCTCGCCAAACACATTTCTGATGGCCTCCACCTCCCTGACATCGCCGATTTTGGTGGATGTGCCGTGAGTGTTGATATAATCAACAGGATCCTTTAAACCTGCAGTGGCCATCTGCATGCACCTCACAGCTCCCTCGCCGGACGGTGCCACCATGTCGTAGCCGTCGGATGTTGCACCGTAGCCGGTAATTTCAGCGTAAATTTTTGCCCCGCGCTTAACGGCATGCTCATACTCCTCAACCACAACCATACCGCCGCCGCCGGCAATGACAAAACCGTCGCGATCTTCATCAAAAGGTCTTGAAGCATGCTCAGGCTCCGAATTGTACTTTGTAGACAGTGCTCCCATGCCGTCAAAAAGACAGGCAAGATGCCAGCTGAGCTCTTCACCGCCTCCGGCGAAAACAATATCCTGCTTGCCGAGAAGGATCTGCTCATAGGCACTGCCGATACAGTGGGCGGATGTGGAGCATGCAGAGCTTATGGAATAATTTACCCCCTTAATGTGAAAAGGAGTTGAAAGACATGCAGAGGTCGTAGATCCCATGGTTCTGGTAACCATATACGGTCCAATCCTCTTTACGCCCCTGGAACGCAGAATATCGCACGCCTCAACCTGATTTGACGACGAAGCACCGCCGGATCCACAGATGAGACCTGTTCTTACATTGGAAACCTGATCCTCGGCAAGTCCGGCATCCTCAACAGCCTGCTTCATGGAAAGGTACGCATAGGCAGAAGCCATGCCCATGAAACGAAGAATTTTACGATCTATAAGATCTTCCACAGCAAGTTTTACATTGCCCCAGATCTGAGAACGCATTCCCTGATCTGCAAACTCCTTGGAATAGGTAATTCCTGAAATACCGTTCCTTAAGGAATGCAGAACCTCCGCCGCATTGTTGCCTATACTTGAAATAATACCAAGACCAGTTATAACAGCTCTTCTCATTTGACTTGTGCTCAATTTACAGTACTTTAAAAAAACAAAACTAGGGAATTTCAAAACCGCTTTTTCAATGTGCGGAGCAAACAGTAAAAAATCCACCGGTACAATTCTGAAATTCAAAACAAATCTTTCTGATCAGTCTGATTCGCAAAGCGGATCTGATGCCCAAAGAAACAGATTCAGCACTGAAGGATTCAGCTCAACTGCATGACAGCAGTCTGAAAAACGGCAGGCCGTCTCCATCTGTGACAGGCAGTCCAGTGACCAATGCAAAACAAACTGTTGTTTTTCAAAAACATTAATCTAATTATAGGTTAAATCAGATGAAAATAATCTGAGAGACATTAAGAATATTGAACAAAATCGAATTATTTTGTCCTGCAGGATTTGACTTCCGTATGTAACGAAATCCTCATGCTTTTACAGAGCCGTCCGGCATTCATGCACACCGTCAGGATCCATACAGTCCTTTCATCGGAAAACATCAGAAAGATGTTTATCAAATCATGCACAGGGTTTTAAGAAAACCTTCGGTATTGAAAAAAAACGGAGTCAATGATGAAATAGCGTCTGTAACTTAACACCAGCCTGGCAATCCTGGTAACTGTGAATAAATAAAGTTTGCAGCTTTAAATTGTACTTATTATTCAAAGGGCATTTACAAATGGCAGAAATAACAAACCGGCAGTTTGCATCCATAGACTGGACCGATCCGCAGAATCCCCGATCGAGGATCTACAACGATATCTACTTTTCCTCCAGCGGAGGCGAAGGAGAAACAGTGCACACATTTCTTAACGGAAACTGTCTGGAGGAAAGATTCAGAAATCTGCCATGCGGAAGTTCCTTCACAATTGCAGAAACAGGTTTCGGAACGGGATCGAATCTGCTGATCCTGCTTGAACGCTATCTTGATCTCCTGAGAAAAAAGTCCATCAGCCTGATCTACATAACGTTCGAGAAGTATCCTCTCAGTCCCGACGATATGATCAGAGCTCACACCTGCCATGTCTCGCACGCTGAAGTTCTGCCTGAATTTTTACAGAAATACGGAAATTCTGATTTCAGCCGGAATGAAATCAGATTTAAGCTCGCAGAAATCGTGTCACTAAGAATACTTCTGGGAGATATCAGCGGCAGTCTCGGACATTTTTCACTGAAATACAGAGAACAGATCAATGCCTGGTTTCTGGATGGATATTCTCCATCCTGCAATCCGGATCTCTGGACAGAAGAACTGTTTGAAGCCATGCGCATCACTGCCGCACCGGACTGCACCCTTGCCACCTACACAGTATCAGGAGCTGTGAGAAGAGGGCTTGCCGCTGCAGGCTTTGCAGTAGAAAAATCACCGGGATACGGAAGAAAAAAAGAGATGACCAGGGGACGTCTGAAGCTGCAATCAGACAGGTCTGCGTCAGAATGAAACCAAAAGCCGGAAAAAATCCGGCATCAGAAGGATTTATCAGGCACGCGTCATTTCTTTCCGCGGCCAGATCCGTTCTTTTTATCGTTCTTTCTGTCAGCAGTCCTGTCATCCCTGCCGCCGTTTTTATTGTCACCCTTTTTATCCTCTGCAACCGGCTCTGCTGCAGGCTCGGGACGATCAGAATAGAAATCAGGATAATCCAGATTTTTGAAATCCTTGCCGTAATTTGTTTCCTGCGCTATTGCGCTGATTTCAGTGGCGGCTGACTGAAGATGTGACATACCGAGATCATTTATGTTTTTTTTGAGTTCGTCACACAGTCTGACAGGTCTGACATTCTCCAGTTCCCTTTTGAAATTGTCCAGATGTTTGTTTATGATTTTGCGGTTTTCATTCTGATAGGCGTTAACAGACTCGATAAAGGAGTCCCATTTTTCCATATCTGCCTCCGATACATCGGCCGGAGCATCCCAGTACGGAATGGTAAAAACGGTTTTATTGATAATTTTAACACCGTGCAGATAGCACATGTGGGCTCTCTGCTCTGCACTGATCTGCCAGTCAACATCAAGAATCAGTCTTGAAAGTGACTTCAGACCGCTCCCGCTGGCCGGAGCTCTGTCCAGAAGCATTTCGCCAAGCTCGTCAACAGAAGAATCAATCGCGTAGGTTTCATTGCTGAAATCCTGCTCCACATCCACCCTGATCCGCTCGTACTTCAGAGGAAGTTCGCGATCATACTCCTCAAAATCATCGGCCGCTGCCACCTGAACGGATGACAGCAGCCAGACTGTAAAAACAAAAATTAATTTCAGATTCATCAATTAACCAGAAGATCTTCTGCTAAATAAGATGCATTCCCAGTTCACTGCACTCACGGCGCATATCATCCGGCCAGATGCTGGCCTGGATTTCACCAATATGTCCCTTATGCAGAAGAACCATACACAGACGGCTCTGACCGATACCGCCGCCTATACTGAGAGGAAGTTCATCATTCAGCAGTTTCTTATGAAAATAAAGTTCCTTGCGTTCTTCCTTGCCTTCTATTTCCAACTGTCTCAGAAGAGCTTCGCGATCGACACGAATACCCATGGATGAAAGTTCAAAAGAACGGTTGAGGATAGGATACCAAATAAGTATGTCACCGTTAAGACCTATCTGTCCATTTTCTCCCTGACTCGACCAGTCGTCATAGTCAGGAGCACGTCCGTCATGCTTCTCTCCGTTGCTGAGACGTCCGCCAATGCCCATCAGGAACACTGCACCGTATTTCCTGCAGATTGCATCCTCACGCTCCTTTGGTGACAGATCAGGATACATCTTAAGAAGCTCCTCGCTGTGGACAAATGTAATATTTTCTGGAAGGAACGGCTTAAGCTGCGGATAAGTCTCGCAGGTAAGATATTCTGTTCTGCGAATGGCTGCGTAAATACGCTCCACTACATTCTTAAGATAGGCTACAGTACGCTGTTCCTTTGTAATCACAGCCTCCCAGTCCCACTGATCCACATAAAGAGAGTGAAGATTATCAAGTTCCTCGTCAGCTCTGATGGCGTTCATATCGGTGTAAATGCCGTAGCCCGGCTCCACATGATATTCACCGAGAGTAAGGCGCTTCCACTTGGCCAGAGAATGAACAACCTCGGCAACAGAATCATTCAGATCCTTAATCGGAAATGATACAGGACGTTCAACACCGTTCAGATCATCATTGATACCGAGACCGCGGAGAACAAACAGAGGAGCAGTGACACGGCGCAGACGGAGTTCAGTGGAAAGATTAGCCTGAAAGAAATCCTTGATCCTTTTAATACCCTGTTCGGTCTGTCTCACATCAAGCAGCTGCTCATATCCCTGAGGTTTAATAACTTTACTCATTTTCTAAACGCATCCTTTTTTTCTTAAGCACAACCGGCTTCAAAACTGATCAGGCAACGGCCCAACCCAAACTTAATAAAATTATATTTTACTGTAATATTAGAATATTTTTTAAGGTTTTTCAATTTTTAACCTTAAATAATTAATTATTGATTTTATCTACCAATACCGATTCAGATTCCAAAGTCAATCTGTCAATTTTTCTTCTGA
>CADBNP010000066.1 GCA_902796095.1 uncultured Aeromonadales bacterium
AAAATCAGCCTGGCAAAGAGGGGGAGCAGTCAGACGCTGCCGGAAGTGTTCAAAACCGTACACATACGGTGCCATGCCGTTACCTTAACTCGCTGCAACACGCACTGAAACTTAATAATCAGAAGAAAAACACAAACAGATGCACATGGCACGCCGGACTGATAAAATAACAGATAGAATACAGGTTAAGAACAGTTTCAAAATTATTAAGCTAATCGGTAAATAAATGAATATATATAACTACAGCGTTCTGAACAGGGACGGCAGAACATACACCAGCATGAATGTCTTTAAGGATAAGGTTCTTCTGATAGTAAACACTGCTACAAAATGCGGTTTTACGCCGCAGTACGACGACCTGAGGAAGCTGTATGACAGATACAGAGACAGAGGATTTGAAATCCTTGATTTCCCCTGCAATCAGTTCGGTCATCAGGCACCAGGTTCCAATGATGAAATCAATCAGTTCTGCTCGCTTAATTACGGCACCGCATTTCCGCGGTTTGCCAAAGTCGACGTAAACGGAGTCAATGCAATACCTCTTTTCAGGCACCTTGTTCAGGAAAAGGGATTTTCAGGTTTCAACTCCGGAACTGAAGCCGCAGCTCTGCTTCACAGCCATATTTCAGCCATAAACCCTGAATATGCCGCAACGCCGGATATCAAATGGAATTTCACAAAATTTCTTATCGGCAGGGACGGCAATGTTGCCGCCAGATTCGAGCCGGATGAAAATTTTGAAAGCATCTCGACAGCCATAGAGAAGCTTCTCTGAAACGATTCCGCGTCCTTATGATCTGTGTACAGTCCGGACCGTAGCACGGAAAAACGGGACTGACGCAAAAGAGCAAATTACGCAAAAAAACAAAAAACAGAAGCAGGCGGCGGACCTGACAGGTGCTGAATCAGATCAAAAATTATACTATGTTATGATTTCAGAGAGTCTTTTGCCCGCATGACTGCCATCGGAACATTAATCAAGTCAAAATGAGTGAAAAATTATACTTTCTTGATTTATCATTATGGAAGAGATCATTTATAAAAAAATTTTTTCCAGACAACGAATGTATCTTCATAAGTAAACAGAAATTTTCTGTTTTAGTCAAAAAGAATCAGGAGATAAAAAACAGTCTTACCGCTGTTTTCTGGGCATCCCATCTTAAAAACCATGAATGTCTTAAATTTTACAGGTACTACAGGAAGCATCCCTATGTGAAATTCATTTTCCTGGAGGATGCTTTTATCAGATCCCTTGGTCTGGGCAGTGATTTTTTCTACCCCTACTCTATTGCCGTAGATCGGATCGGAATCTACTACAATCCCGCAGCACCGTCCACTCTCGAACTTCTGATCAGGGAAATCAGAAAACGTCCGGACTACAGCGAACTGATTGAAAGAGCGAAAAAACTCAGAAAAATTATTGTTGATCGCCATATCAGCAAATATTACCGCTGTCAGGAGCGTATTTTTCTGAGTAACGTGGCCGATCTCAAGGCACATATAAGAAATAATGAAACCATGGGATCATATTATGAAAAAATAATTTTTGTTCCATGCCAGGTGGATACTGATGCATCCGTTGTAACCGGAGGTCTGGGCTATGACAGTCTGAGTCTGCTCAGGGAGCTGAGAAAACAGTACTCGGAAGCCTGCATAATTGCCAAGGTTCACCCTGATGTGCTAAGAGGAAACAGAAAGAACGATTCCTCCATCAGCGACTATGAAAAGTATGCGAACATGGTGTTTACCAGCGAGTTTACAAGTCTCGAATGCATTGAAGTCGCAGAGGAGGTTCACACCATCAGCTCGTATTCCGGATTTGAGGCGCTTATGAGAGGAAAGAAGGTGGTATGTTACGGCATGCCTTTCTATGCCGGATACGGACTGACGGAGGATGTCAGCTACATGAAGGAGGATCCGGTGGCAATAAGCACCCATATGCGCCGTTTCGACAGTTCTCTGACTGTTGACGATATATGGGCGGCAGCCGCAATTCTCTATCCGAAATACTACAACTGGGACAGAGGAGCTCTGTCCACTCCTGAAGAGATAGCTGAAATCATGGCTTCCGCCGACAAAACAAAGCAGAGCCGTTTCTTCCAGATCAGAAGCTGGTTCCTCACCAACCTGTTCATCAGACCGTACAACTGGATCATGAAAAAAAAGACCTACTGAAATCATGAACTGAAAGGTCAGACACGATCTCAGCCTGTCAGACCTGCTGCCTCTTTGCCGGATCCGCTTAAGATGTATGCTGGATCCGGTAGAACGGTGTGGCAGCTCACCTGGAGGCTCCGCCTCCCCCAAAATGTCCGCCGCCTCCGCTTCGTCTGCCGCCTCCCCTGCTGCCGGATGATCTGTAACTTCTGCCTGAAGAGCTGCGTCCGCTTCCGCTGCTTCCCGAACCTCCGCTCCCGACAATCCTGTAAACATTGGAGGATCTGTAAAGACCGTAGTCAATACTCTCAATAATAGTGGACAGTATACCCACAAATGCAATCAGATATGAAATAGCACTGAAAAAAAGGCTTATAAGATATGTCACGAAATATGTCCCGAATCCGGGGGCATACTCATTCTCCGGAGACATTTCAAAGGGAACATCTGCCATGGACGGACCTTTCTGACGTGCCGGTTCCCTGTACATAAACTGAAGCTCCGGCGGAGGCTCCATCTTATAGATCCGGTAAAGTTCCTTTCCCACCCCCACAAATGCATTCCTGGCAGCTATGTTCCACAGCCCTTCATTCTTGGACGTCACCACATAATCATCAAGAATTCTGCCTGCCTTTGAGTCCGGGATATCGCCCTCAAGACCTTTGCCTATCTCAAGTCTGACCTTTTTGTTTTTCGGATCTGTGTTAAACAGGATCAGAATTCCGTTATCCAGCTTGCTGTCTCCTATTCCCCACTGATTTGCCAGGGTAAGGGAATAATATTCAAGAGAGGCAGCATTAATTTCGGGAACTGTGGCAACAACTACCTGAGCCCTGGTCAGATTCTCCAGTTTCTCTGCCTCGCGGATTATAAATTCTTCAGTATCGGTGTTCAGAACAGAACTGAAATCACTGACATAAAAATACTTTGAATGATTCGGATAACAGGTCTCAATTGACGAGCAGATCACCCAGTTAATGGGAAATATCGTAACAGCAGTCCATAATACAAATGTAAGAAACTGGTGTTTATCATAAAATTTGAAAAGACCGGTAAAAAAACTCTTTATCATAAATTCCTGCAGAAAAAATATTCGGACAAAACAGACACGTCCGGAACTGACATCTCATCTTCTGGCTGTCAGTTTTCAGAGAACTGCACTCAGCCAAAATCCGCATCTGAAAAAACAAAATCGACCCATAAACCCAGCACGCCTGCCGGAATCACTGTTACTGATCATCAGGAACGTGCTCAGACAGAACCTTTTCTATGGCCGAGCATAAAATTTTTACCTGATCCTCGGTGATAATATAGGGAAGCATGAGATAAATCAGCTTTCCGAAAGGACGGATCCAGGCCCCGGACTTGACAAAAGATTTCTGAAGCTCCGCCATATTCACCGGAGTTTTAACCTCCACAACACCGATAGATCCTAGAACCTGGGTCTCCTCCACCCAGGAATAGGATGAAAGCGGAAGAAGGTATTTTTTAAGCCATGCCTCTATTGTTCTGACACGTGTCAACCAGTCTGAAGACAGCAGCAGATCCACCGATGCACATGCAACTCTTGTTGCCAGTGGATTGCCCATAAACGTCGGACCGTGCATCAGAACGCCCGCACTGCCAGTGCAAATGCCCTTCATTACCTTCTCATTGCATAATACTGCTGAAAGAGTCATGTATCCGCCGGTAAGAGCCTTTCCCACAGCCATAATATCAGGCTCAACTCCCGCCCAGCTGCATGCGAACAGTTTACCTGTTCTGCCAAATCCGGTCGCTATCTCATCGGCAATGAAAAGCACATTGAAATAGTCGCAGTATGCTCTGACCTTGCGCAAAAATTCCGGATGATAAAAATACATGCCCCCGGCTCCCTGCACCACCGGCTCAAGGATTACGGCAGCAATCTCATCATGATGCTCCCTGAGAACAGTATAAAGTTCTGTACAGCAGTCCGGATCCCATGGATCGTAAAATCTGCAGGCCGGACGTTTTACAAAAAAATTCTTTGTAAGAAAATCGCTGTAGATGGAATGCATTGATCCAACAGGATCTGTAACGCTCATGGCACCAAAGGTGTCACCGTGATATCCTCCGGAAAGTGCGAGAAATCTTTTCTTTGTTCTAAGACGCCCGCTGAAATACTGCAGAGCCATTTTCAGCGACACCTCAACGGCGACTGATCCGGAATCGGCAAAAAATACGTACTGAAGAGATTCCGGAGTAATATCAATCAGACGATGAGCCAGACCGGTGGCGCTTTCATGTCTGATGCCGCCGAACATGACATGGGACATTTTTCCGATCTGGTATGAAACAGCTTCGTTAAGTTCCCTGACATTGTATCCGTGAATGCAGGCCCACCAGGATGACATACCGTCAACAAGTCTGGTTCCGTCGGCCAGTTCAAGACAGCAGC
>CADBNP010000067.1 GCA_902796095.1 uncultured Aeromonadales bacterium
TATCCTCCGGATCCGCATGTACGTCAGCCAGCGTAGAGCCGTCCTATGTGCTGACTCAGATTGGTGTTCCGCGGGAGCTGGCATACAGCTCGGTCCGTTTTTCTCTCGGACGTTTTACCCGTTCCGAAGATATAGATTTTGTGTTTAGAGCCGTAACCAGAGTTCTGGCGGCATTGAGATAGGGGAAGATATGAAGGTATATATTGTTGACAAGGCTCATACCGGTATTTGGGGTAAGGATGCCGTGGTCAGTTTTTCCAACACGGATGCCATTGTTCATCTGCCTGAAGGAACCGATCCTGTAAGACAGTGCCGTATGGCTGCGGTTCGCATGAATTCTCTGGGATTCAATCAGGCTGAACTTACCGGAGAGGAGTGGACCGATGAACTGATATATGCTTTCTGGCAGGGCTTTTTTGATGTAAGACACAAGAACCGTCTTTCATTCGGGGAGCACAGCAGGGAGCTGGATGAACTCATCAGGGTGGAAGGCTGGGTCAGAGATCTGATTAATCGCTCTCCGTCAGAACTTTTCCCGGAAAAGCTTATATCAGAGGTTGAAAATTTCATCTTTGCCCTGAAGGGAAAGCAGAATATTACAACCAATGCATATTTTGGCGACGAACTCAGGATCCACAACTATATCGGTACATATACGGTGGGAAAAGGATCTTCAAACCAGCCGGGTGTTCTGATGATAGACTACAATCCAACCGGCAGTTCAACTGTTGATCTGTGTCTGGTGGGCAAGGGAATAACATTCGATTCCGGCGGTTACAGCATCAAGACCGGTGATTATATGCGCAGCATGAAGTCTGACATGGGCGGAGCTGCAACCATGGCCGGAGTTCTGGCTCTCATCATACTTAAGAACATTAATCTGCATGTCAAACTGTATATCTGCGCTGCTGAAAATATGATCAGCGGATCTTCCTACAAGGTGGATGATATTATTAATTTTCCAAACGGCGTAAGTGTTGAAGTAAGAAATACTGATGCGGAAGGAAGACTTGTCCTGGCTGACGGTCTGATTAAATCAAGCTCTTCAGCTCCGACTCTGATAATTGATGCGGCAACGCTTACTGGTGCTGCAAAGGTGGCTCTTGGCAGAGAGTATAATGCTGCATTAAGTTTTGACGAGAGTCTGTCCTTCGGATTCAAGGAATCGGCAGAAAGCGTGCATGAATCAGCATGGCCTCTGCCACTTACCGCAAAGCACAGGAATGAGATTAAGAGCGATGTGGCAGATATCGCCAACAGTACTTCAGGAGAGGGTTACGCCGGTGCATCAACTGCAGCTGCATTTCTTTCAAATTTTGTAAGAGACGGTATACCGTGGCTGCATATCGATCTTTCAGGCTCCTTCCTGAAATCAGCAACGGACGAGTTTTTGCCAGGAGCAAAGGGACACGGCGTAAGAAGCATAGTCAGGTTTGTAGAAGATCGGATAGCATCGCTGCAGAAGGTTAAACTGTCGTCAGATCGAATCTGAGAGCTTTTTTGAATCCGGGTAAAGCTTTCATGCTCCTGTGATTGGTTATTTATACCTGGCGGCAGATCTTTGAGATTCTGCCGCTTTCCTTTTTGCAGGGGGTCTGATTTTAGTATCATCCTCACTCTGTATGCAGATCTGAAACTTGATCGGCAGATTGGCAGCCGGCAGAAATACAGTGTCCGGCTGTTTGGGGTTCCGGAAAACACGTAAATTTTCTGCTGTTGCATTCTCTCGTTTCATACATTATTTTTTCTGCCGTTTACCCTGTGCAAAACATCATGAGATATCGCGAATAATCCTAAACAGATACTGTCATAATGCTTTTTTACTGTTTGTATTTCTTTGTTCTGTTTGATTTTTATGCAAAATGTACTTTTTTCATTAATTACTGTTAGGTTTGCAGTTGTATAGCAAGATCGTTATCAAAAATTTGCTTTTGCAGTATTGAATATCTTATGAATTGTGACAAAATAAACTAAATTTTGATGAGGTACCCTTCCCGGGTGCGGGTGATGGTATCGAACAGCAGCCGCTCTCAGTCTGACAGTGAAAAGCGGCGGATACAGATGTGTGGTTGAGAAAATTTCCAGATCCGTTTGCATGATCCTTAAGGGATCTTTTATTTTTTCTGAAATATATCTGATTTGGAGTTGTAATATTCCGGCGTGTATGGAGTCCGGAAATTGTAAATGAGGTAATTAGTTATGGCATTGCAGAGAACTCTTTCTATTATCAAACCTGATGTAGTGGCTCGTGATTTGATTGGTGATGTTTATCATCGTTTTGAAAATGCTGGTTTAAGAATTATTGCCGCCAAGATGGTTCATTTTCGTCCTGAGCAGGCAATGCTTTTCTACAGCAAGCTTCGCGACAAGCCTTTTTTCATGGTACTTGTGGATTATATGGTTTCCGGTCCTGTAATGATTTCTGTTCTTGAAGGTGACGACGCCATCCGTAAGCACAGAGAAATCATAGGTGACACCGATCCCCGCAAGGCACGTTCCGGCACAATCCGTTCCGACTATGCCAAAAGCATTGAGGAAAACGCTGTTCACGGTTCTGACTCCGAGGAATCAGCACGTGAGGAGATTCATTTCTTCTTCTCTGAAAGTGAAATCTGCCCTCGTTCACGCTAATATTAAACAGAGAATATGTCTGAACCAGTAAATCTGATGGATTTTACCCGTCAGGATTTTGTCCATTTCATGCAGGAGCTTGGGGAGAAAACCTTCCATGGCGAACAAATCATGAAATGGATTTATCATTATGGCGTTGACGATTTCCTGCAGATGTCTGATATTAACAAGCGTCTGAGAGCCAGATTATCGGAATGTGCCAGGATTGCCGCACCAGAAATCAGCAGAGAGCAGAGATCCTCTGACGGTACCATAAAATGGGCCATGAAGGTCGGCTGTCAGGAAATCGAATCAGTTTTTATTCCCGAAGATGATCGGGGAACTCTGTGCATATCCACCCAGGTCGGGTGTCCTCTGAACTGCGGCTTCTGCTCCACCGGAAAGCAGGGTTTCAACAGGAATCTTACTGTAAGCGAGATTGTAGGTCAGGTCTGGAGAGCTACCAAGGTTCTCGGCTTTACCAACAAGACTGAACAGAGAGCCATCACAAATGTTGTGATGATGGGTATGGGCGAACCTCTGCTTAATTTCACCAATTCAGTAAAGGCAGCCAAAATTCTGCTGGATGACCGAGGATTCGGTCTGTCAAAGAGAAGGGTGACCATCTCGACGGCAGGTATTGTTCCGGCTCTGGATGAACTCTGCGATCACGTGGATGTGGCACTGGCTCTTTCTCTGCATGCACCGAACAACGAACTTCGAAGCAGGATAATGCCGATTAATGATAAGTATCCTATCGAGCAGGTGCTGGCATCTGTTCGCAGGTATATAGCACGATCCAAGGGTAATCACGGCAGGGTAACCATTGAATATGTTCTGCTGGATCGCTTTAATGACGGAGAGAAGGAGGCGAGACAGCTTGCCCAGCTGCTCAAAAACGTTCCTTGCAAGATTAATCTGATACCGTTCAATCCTCATCCGGACTGTGCCTATCTTAAGCCGAGCGGCAACCGGATAAACCGTTTTTCCCAGATCCTTATGGATGCTGGCTACACAGTGGTGGTAAGAAAAACCAGAGGTGACGACATTGATGCAGCCTGCGGGCAGCTGGTAGGCAATGTGGAAAACAGACTTCGAAGGCTGGCTTCGAATGGTGAGCTTCCGGATTTGCCAAATGAATAAATACGTTTGCTGACAGCCGTCCCTCCTCTGAAGCCTGTTCACGGAGGGATTTTTTTGTTCTTTATTTTTGGAGATTCTTTTCATTTGTTCTGAATTCACCGGTGTCATTTATGGATCCGGTGCTGGTGCAGAGGGATCCTGCATTTCTGCAGTTATCTTTTCAAATCATGCGTCCTTTTCTTTTCAGATCATTTTTTTATCTGTATAAGGCACTTTTCTGTCCGATAATTCCCAAACCTCTGTATTTTCTCACAACTTCAAATCCTTTCTGATGCTAAAATTCATGACGAGTAAGTCAGTCTGTACAGATTGTCCTGTTTATTCTTCATAAACTGACTGGCAGGACGCAGCCGGGTGTTCAGGGGTGCCTATGACAGCAAAACAGATTTTTGATCTTAGAAAGAGCGGTGATCTTGATGGTGCTCTTGAAGCCTTTCTTGGCGACATTCCGTCCGGCTATCCCGATGTTAAAATCAGTCAGAGTGAGGACAGATGGCTGGCCATAGCGGCACTCAACGTCCTTGTTGATCTCATCCGGAGAGAAAAAAATGCACAGACTCCGGATCCCGAAAAATTGACCCGCTACCGCAGTCTCCTGTCCGGACTGGATCTGAGCTGTGACGAGCAGAATTCACGCCGGCAGGCTGCAGCAATGCAGGACGGACAAGGATCTTCTGTAAACCGGACATCGTTTCTGACTCCTGTTTCTGCAGCAGATTTTCAGCCGCCGGAAACCTCCAGTCCAAACGCAGGCGGATTTGATTTTCCGCAGGATCAGACTTCATTTTCATCGGAAGGTCAGTTTCAGCAGCAGTCCCGTGCTTCTTCGGCAGATTATCCTGATGATTATGTTCCGTATCCGTCGGATCCATATCAGTCGAATGCACCGGAGCAGTATCAATCATATCAACAGGATCAGTATCTGCCATATCCGCCCGATCAGTATCAGTCGCATTCACAGAATTCGTTTCAGCCTTATCTCCAGGATCCTTATTCCGCACCGGGACAGGGATACGCAGTTAATATGAATGATCCTGAACAGATCCTTCAGGAGCTGAGAAATATTCCTTTTCAGACTAATAACCAGTATGCCATTGATCTTATCCTCCGTTACAGGGAACTGACCGGTGATAAAAATCAGGATAACTCTCTGGCCTGGCGCTGCTATTTCAGAATCAGGGAACTTCTTTTACAGAATACTAATGACATAAAGTATGTTAAGAAGCTCCTGAACATGTATTTTAAGCTTCAGATCAAAAGCAGTGACAGACCGAAACTTCACCGCTGTATGCTTCTGATGGCTCAGAAAATAGCCAGAACACTTGATAATTCCAGGTTTCAGTCGCCGTATAACGCATCCTTCTCTTTTGCTTCATATTTCAAAGTCTGGGATCCGGAAGCCATGACAGAGGATTACTGGCAGACAGAGCAGCCGGGCAGATTCAAACCTCTTGCGGCATCGGCGATTTCCATGGCTGCGAAGGAGATTTCCCACAACGCAAAAGCACCACAAGAACTTCTCGAGTTTTATCTTCCCTATGTCAGAATGCTGAAGGAAAGAGATCCCGGTGATATATGGTGTGATCTCTATCTGTCCCGTATGCTGATCCGCCTTGGCAGAGCTGATGAGGCAAAAGAGATGCTGCTTCCGGTGATCCGCAGTAAAAGTGACTCAAGCTGGGCATGGTCTGAACTGGCACAGATTTGCATGAAGGAATCATCTGAGCTGGCAGGTTCGTGTTATGCAAGAGCACTGCTTTGTTCAGATCCTGAAGCGTATAAAATCAACATACACAAATCCTTTGGCGAGTTTTTGAAAGATAAGGGAGATCTTCCTCATGCCAAGGCTGAATATATGATTTATTTTGCGAATAAATCTCATCCATCGGCAGACATTCTTGCCGTTCAGCAGGAGGAATGGTTTATTTCTGCACAGATCCCTGAAAATCAGGAGGATTTTTACCGCAGTGCTGCGGGGCAGTCTGAGGAACTGATTTACGATGGCATGGAAAAGAGATTTGCATTGCTGGGACCTGAGGTATCGTATGTGGATAAAAACATCGGAAAGGAAGTAAAAAAGCGTTTTCTGTATGTCTGTCATCCTTTTACCGGTGATCTGGGAGAGCCTGAACTTTCCGGAGATGCCGACGTAATGTCGAAGGAGGAAACAGAGTCTCTTCGACAGGCTATGCTTCTGGAAATAAAAGTTTCGGCTTCCCGTGTTGAAAAATTTGTTCAGCAGGGTAATGTTGAGGTGTTAAGGTTGGGTGGTGACATAGATGAAAACGGTTCGTTCAGCGTAAAACTGATTGGTCTTCCTTCGGAGAAGGATTCTCCTGCTTTGGAAATGTTTGGCGGAACTGCTGTCGCTCTTGCCGACAGGATAATGAAGGAAGGATCCATACATGCCTACATTAATCGCGGATGTGAGATGAAGATATTCAGGGATATTCTTGGATCAGATGTTCCAGATGTGCCTTTCGGCTTAAGATTCGTTCCTGCATACTACTATGACTGGGAAGGCAGACCAAGATTTACTGTGGCAAGGTTTATTGAATTTCTGCCCCTGGATCGGCTTCCTGCCTATCTTGTGCACAGGTATTCAGGAAAACTGAGAGTTGCGGAAGCCGGCTTCGGTTTCGTTGACAATACCTTTGTTTCACCTTCACTTATTGAGGCCAAAAATCTTGTTTCCGGATCCGATGTGGAAGGCTATGCATGCATCAGTTACGAAAGAAAGAAGGAAAAATGGTCCTACAGTGCAGGAACTGCTGAAATCTGTGGTAAATCTGCCGACAGACACATATCAGATGATCTGGAGAATGATGAATCCGCGGGTGAGTGAGATTCTGTTCTGTCGCGTGCACTGTTCCCGCGGTTCATTAATTTTGACTCTGCATAAATTTTTTGATATGGATCAGAGATCAAAATAAAACAGTTCTTCAGTTTTTCCTGGTCTGCCAGTCACAGTCAGAGCCAGTTACCCAACCTCTCGAACAGCCTGTTGACCTGACGTTTTTTCTTTCCATCCTTGTTGATCTGTAAATATCAGCCCTGTAATGATAGAATATACGCCATATATTTTGAGCGTACAGAACCTGGGTTTTTCTCTGCGTAAAATCCGGGAGTTAGTTTTTTGTGTAAATGGTAAAATTGTTCGGACAACTCTGTCGGGCAGTCATCGTTTGAATCTGGCAGTATGTTCGTCTGAATTTGATTAATATCGGCTGTCTGGTATGAGCTGGTCATATTCAGAAGCATAAGTGTAAGGATAAAGATCCTGAGGTAGAGGTACATGGGTAAGTTTTCTTCTTGTCTGGTATTCGGTCTTGCCGCTTTTATGTTCGGTGGCTGTGTCCAGGAAAATCTGGTTATGGATGGTAAGGATACCTATCATGTTGAAAAGGAGATGGATCGGGAACGGGCTGCAAACAACCGTGTCAGAATAGCTCTTCATCTTCTTGATGAAGGTCAGGCAACACTTGCCAAGGAAAATCTTCAGAAGGCTCTTGAACTTAATCCAGACTGTTTTGACGCGAAGCTGGCATTTGCCTGGTATTATCAGACCGTTGGTGAAGTGGAGAATGCTTACCGGGCCTATAATGAGCTTGCAAACAAAAACAATGACAGCGGTGACGTGTTCAATAATTACGGAATCTTTCTCTGCAGCCAGAACAAGTACAATGAAGCCTATCAGATGTACGAGAAGGCTGTTTCCATTACAAAATATACACGAATTGCTGAAACATATGTGAATGCAGGACGCTGTGCCTTCAAGCAGGGTGACGATCAGCGTGCCATCGGATATGTGGATCGCTCTCTTAAATACAATTCTAATAATCCTTATGCTCTCGGTTTCCGGGCGGAACTTGCTCTTGCTGTAGGTGATCTGCCGAAGGCAAAGGAGATGATGAACCGTTATTCCCATTTTGCTGAAGAAAATGCATTTTCTCTTTTCACGAAGTTGCGTATCGAGGAGGGATCCGGAAATACAGCCCAGGCCAAGATCTATGGTCAGGAACTGGTTACCCGTTATCCTGAATCTGTTGAAGCAAAAAGGTATCTGTCGAATAATTACTGAGGTGTTTTAGCTTTTTATGGAAGAATTGAAAGATGTCAGTTCTGAGGTTGTACTGACTCCGGGAGAAATTCTTAACAGGGCAAGAGAAAAGGAGGGACTTTCTCTTGAAGATGTTTCTGAAAGGCTGAAGCTTCGTCCTAGTCTGATCAGGGATATAGAGTGTAACCGTTTCAATCAGCCCAATCTGATGAAGACCTTCATCAAGGGATATATTAAGAGCTATGCGTCTCTGCTGAAGGTTGACGAGCAGACGGTACTTCATGCCTTTGATGTGCTTATGAAGGAGACGGAAGTTAATCAGCAGGAGATTATCCAGAAGCAGGAAAATGAGAAACGCCGCATCATAAGAGTAAACTTCCTGTGGAGTTTCGGAGTGGTGGTTCTTATACTGCTCGCTGTTTTTCTGGTCGTCTACGCTGTTTACAGGGTCTTTTTCGACACTGCGGAGAATGTCTCCTTGACCACCGGGAGTGTTCCATATTCATCCATGCAGGTTGATTACGGTGTCCGCGTGTCAGAAGATATTACACCTCAGGATGATTACGCCGATGTGTCACCTGAGTCTTTCATTGCGGATGAAAAGGATCTCACGGCTGATGCGGTGGTGAATCGTTCCGAGGAGATCAAACAGCAGGAATTTGAGGCTCTGCAGGCACAGGTTAAGGCCGGCAAGAAGCCGTCCCTTGCAGATATTGATACTGTTTCGGCAGCCAGTGATGATTCAAGAAAAACAGCTCTTCCTTCAAAGGCTGAAGCGGAGGCAAAGGCGAGAGCCGAGGCAGATCGCAGACTTGCCGCCGAGCGTGATGCAAGGGAAAAGGAAGCAAAAGAAAAGGCCGATGCTGAAGCAAAAGCCAGAACTGAAGCAGCAGCAAAGGCAGAAGCTGAAAACAGGCGCCGTGAGATGGAGAATCAGGCTCTTCAGCGTGCAGCCGAGCTGAGAAGGAAGGCTGAGGCCGAAGCTGAACTCTCTGTTGATACTGACGGAACGGGAGAAATTAATATTCTTGATCATGTTCAGAAGCAGCAGGACATTCATAACAGTCAGCGCAGATCTGAATATGAATCATCTCTGATGTCCGGATCCAGAGAGGACTCATCAAGCGGTGAGGAAATCGAGATTATGAATCTGTCGAACAGGCCTGCAGCTGAAGCAAAGCCTGAAAGCAGACCGGTACCTCCTTCACAGGATCAGAAACCTCTTCCGAAAAAGACTGAACAGTCCGATCAGAATTCAGCAGGTGATCAGCAGACTCAGAGTACCGCATCAGGTGATGTGATTACTGTTACATCAGTAAAGAAAAATGTAGGATCCGCCAGAATTGCTGCATCATCGAAGTATGATGTGGTGATTAAGATCAGTTCCGGTGAAAGCTGGATCGGCGTTTATGCTGACAAGAAGACTCTTGTTAACAAAGTGTTCGGCAAGGACAGCAGTGCCGAGGTAACTCTTGAAACTCTGCCTGCAAAGGTTGTGGTTGGCGCTCCTCAGTTTACGGAGGTGTATATCAACGGCTCCAGGGTTGAACTTTCCGGATCGAAATCCGGCGTTCCTTACAGAATTGAACTAGCAAACTGATATGAATAAAAACAGCAGCGGTATAGTACGCCGCAAATCCAGAAAAATAATGGTAGGTTCTGTTCCGGTCGGCGGAGATGCTCCGGTTTCAGTCCAGACCATGACAAATACCTTGCCTACCGATGTTGCTGCCACCGTGGCTCAGATTAATGCCGCTGCGGCTGCCGGTGCCGATATAGTGAGAGTCTCTGTTCCGTCAATGGAGGCGGCTGATGCCTTTGGTGAGATAGTCCGCCAGGTGTCAGTTCCTGTGGTGGCCGATATCCATTTTGACTACCGCATAGCACTGAAGGTCGCTGATTACGGTGCGGCATGTCTCAGAATCAATCCGGGAAATATCGGATCCGAGCAGAGGGTAAAGGCGGTAATAGATTCCGCAAGGGATCACAACATACCTATCAGGATCGGAGTAAACGGCGGTTCTCTTGAAAAGGATCTGCTGGAGAAATACGGTGAACCAACCCCCGAAGCTCTGCGGGAATCTGCAATGCGCCATGTGGCCTATCTGGAAAAGTATGACTATCCGGAGTTCAAGGTCAGCGTCAAGGCTTCAGATCTGTTTCTCACCGTAAATGCCTACCGTCTTCTGGCCCGGGAGATTGAGCAGCCTCTGCATCTTGGAATTACCGAGGCCGGAGGTCTCAGGAGCGGTTCAATCAAATCGGCAATCGGTCTTGGAATGATGCTGGCTGAAGGTATTGGAGATACCATAAGAGTTTCCCTGGCCGCAGATCCGGTGGAAGAGGTGAAGGTGGGATTTGATATTCTCAAGTCTCTCGGGATCCGGAGCAGGGGGATCAATTTTATTGCCTGTCCTACCTGCTCAAGACGTGAATACGACGTGATCGGCACGGTAGCCGAGCTGGAAAAGCGTCTGGCTGATATAACCATGCCTCTTAATGTTGCTGTAATCGGCTGCGTGGTGAACGGTCCGGGAGAGTGCATTTCCGCTGATATCGGTGTCGCCGGTGCCAAGCATATGTGCGGTTATTATGAAAACGGAACCAGGGTTGACCGGCTTGACAACGAGCATATAACTGATCTCCTTGAGGAAAAAATCCGTGCAAGAGTCAGGTATCTTCAGGAGCATCCTGAAGAGCAGAGAACCATGGTACTCTAGTTCCTCGTTGCATATTTTTTCTCATGTGTATAAGATCCGCATGGTGAATTTTAAGTAAGAGTTTTTGTTTATGGCTGTAAAATTTCAAACCGTAACAGGTATGAAGGATGTTCTTCCCCAGGAATCGCCTCTGTGGCAGAAGGTTGAGCATATTCTGAAATCAACTGTTTCCTCCTACGGTTATTCTGAAGTCAGAATGCCGATAGTGGAAAGCACTTCGCTTTTTGTCCGCTCCATCGGAGAGGTTACCGATGTTGTGGAGAAGGAAATGTATACCTTCGACGATAACGGTGATTCTCTGTCTCTTCGACCAGAGGGTACTGCAGGATGTGTAAGAGCCTGCATCGAACACGGTATTATTCATAATCAGGAGAGACGTCTCTGGTACACCGGACCTATGTTCAGACATGAACGTCCCCAGAAGGGCAGATACCGCGAGTTTCATCAGTTCGGTGTTGAGATTTTCGGTGTTTCACAGCCTGAAATGGATGCCGAGGTCATTCTTCTGACATCAAGAATATGGAAAAAATTCGGGATCCAGGATCGCCTGGTGCTGGAACTGAATTCTCTCGGATCATCAGAAGAGCGTGCCAGATACCGCGATTCACTTGTGGAGTTTCTCAAGGCTCACGAGGATGTTCTCGATGAGGACTGCAGACGACGCATGTATACTAATCCTCTGCGTGTACTTGATACCAAGAATCAGGATATTCAGAAGCTGCTTGCAGATGCTCCGAAGCTTTCTGACTGCTTCGGCGACGAGACAAAGCAGCATTTCAGCAGACTGAAGGAAATACTCGATGCCAACGGCATTGCCTATCGCATAAATGAGCGGCTTGTCCGCGGACTGGACTATTACAACAATACGGTTTTTGAATGGGTTACGGATGCTCTCGGTGCCCAGGGAACGGTGTGCGGAGGCGGTCGCTACGACGGTCTTGTCGAGCAGCTTGGAGGACAGCCTTCTCCGGCAGTTGGTTTTGCCATCGGTCTTGAGCGGTTTGTACTTCTTCTCCAGACAATAGGCTACAGCGATGTGGAGAATACGGTGGATGTGTTCTTCTGTGCCCAGGGAGATGAGGCTGTGAAGCAGTCCTTTGCCATCTGCGAGAATATCAGAAATGATATTCCTGATCTTCGTCTCATGCTGAACTGCAGCGGCGGAAACTTCAAGAAGCAGTTCAAACGTGCTGACAAATCAGGTGCCGCCTATGCTCTTGTTCTTGGTGAAACAGAGCTGGCTGACGGAATTATCGGCATAAAGAATCTTCGCCAGGAGTCCGGTCAGATTAACGTAAAACTATCAGAATTGACTAACGAATTAAAAAAATTATTAGGAGCTTAAATGCTGTACAGTACAGAAGAACAGCAGGCTGAAGTCCTGCAGCAGTTTTGGAAGCAGAATGGAAAGACTATTCTCTTCGGTCTATTTCTCGGAATTGCCTGCATCCTTGGATGGCAGTATTTTAAGCAGTATCAGCTGAAGCAGATGGAAAGCAATACTGAACAGTATATGTATTCCTTTGAAAAGATTAATAACAACTATAATGAAGCAACTCTGAAGTCGCTGGATGATTACATTCAGATGCACAGGGGCGATTCATACGGACAGATGGCGGCTCTTAATCTCGCCGCGCTTGTAGTTGACAAGGGTGCTGATTATGAGAAGGCCGAAAATTATCTTAAGATAGCAGCTGACAGCAGTGATACCGCCGTATCCAACATAGCAAAGCTCAGACTGGCCAGAGTTCAGACTCAGCTTAAAAAGTTTGAAGAGGCAAAGAAGACTGCCTCTTCAGTTAAGAGTTCTATCTATCAGTCAACAGTAAACGAGATCCTCGGTGATATAGCCTTTGTTAAAGGAGATCTTAAGGAAGCAAGGGACGCTTATCAGGCGGCATATGATCTGGTAAAGGGAACCAATGAAGAAAAACTTAACATTATGCTGAAGGTGAAACTGGATGATCTTACTGTCGGAAGTTCTGATGCACCGAAGACCGACAAGGCTGTGGCTGAAGTGAAAACGGAAACCGTACCGGCAGCGGAGACAAAGACTGAAGCGGCACCAGCAGCAGAGTCACAGACAGAGGCATCTCAGGTACCTGAGGTAAAGACAGATGCTGATGCAAAGGAACCAGAGACTGAAAAAGTTCCGGATTCTGAATCCAAAGTTGAGTAGCATCCCGCAGTATCGGACATATTCATAATTTAATCCTATTCGAAGGGCACGTTCTGAAGTATGCAGTTATGGTTACGTTCAGAGCGTGTTTTTTATATTACGGTGTATGTGCAGGGTTCTGAACATAAAAAGGTTGCATATTAACGTTATGCAGTGGTATCAACATAAAAAAACAGCATCAGGTTTGCGGACGCTGTTTTTACTATATTTACTATAGTTTGATATAAATTCTAACATCCGTCTGTGAAAAGAAGAATGTTAAGACCTTTATCCTTGATTGGTGTAGTGTAGAATAAATAGCAGTTGCTGCTTTGTGGATCACTGCTGCTGTAGTGATCTGGTATTCTGTCTGTAGCATTTGGAAATCCTATCATTACCTTGGTCAATCCAGAAGGATCCCACTTTTTGTATCTATAAGCTCAGTCATGACTGGATACATCGCCGCTGCTGGCTACGACCACATCTATATCCATTGCTTTGAGAATGCCGTTGACTTCAGCTGCAGGGTAGCCGTAGGTTATTTCTATGGCATCGGTTGATGATTCTGTACAGTTTGAAGCTGCAGTACTGCCATGGCATATGTATTGCTTTACTGCCTTTTCCTTGCTTGCAACAATTGCCTTTCCGTAGACCATCTGACTGGCATTGACTATACTTCCTTTCAAATTTTCGAGTGCCGCCTTACGTACATCTGACTGAAGATTCATAAATTTAGGGGCAGCCGTTACGGCATGAATGCCTAAAATTACAATTACAACAATAAGTTCAATCAGCGTGAAACCTGAGTTTTGTTTTTTTCATTGCTGTTCCTCCTCGTGAAAGATACCATTATCTCAAAAAAA
>CADBNP010000068.1 GCA_902796095.1 uncultured Aeromonadales bacterium
AACCTTGATTGAATGGGTTCTTACCAGACTCATGTCCATATGGCTTAAGGAACGATCATACGGCACACCGTCAGGCTCGGCGGAATCCAGTACCGACTCCCACAGCATACCGTAGCCCGGAACAGGCAGGTGGAAACCTATATCGAAACGTGAAGCATTGAAAAGAACAAGCCAGCGCTCTCCCCGGTTGGAAATATCTCCGATATCCAGGGTAAAAAGTCTGGACTGCGGATTGTTCCAGTCATCCGCCGTCAGCTGATGACCGTCGGCGTGATACCACAGAACCTGATGTTCCGGTTTGATCTTGCCATAGTAATTGTCGTCAGGAAGCTTCAGATTGGTGAAAAGCGAAGATCCAAGCCGAAGTCTTATGAGCATGGATGTAAACTTCAGCAGATCCTTGTCATCATCTGACAGATCCCAGTTCACCCAGCTGATCCGGTTGTCCTGACAGTAGGCGTTGTTGTTACCCATCTGACTGCGACCCATTTCGTCGCCGGCCACAATATGCGGAATACCCTGTGACAACATGAGTGTTGTCAGCATATTTCTTTTCTGGAGTTCACGCAGATTGTTGATTTTCACATTGGCCGTAGGACCTTCCTCACCGTAGTTGTAGGAAAGATTCTGCCCGTGACCGTCCTGATTGTTTTCACAGTTGGCTTCATTATGACGGTTGTTGTAGCTCACAACGTCATGAAGAGTAAAGCCGTCATGGTAGGTAATGAAGTTTATAGAAGAATGAATTGATCTGAGAGTCTTCGGATAAAGATCTCTTGATCCCAGGATCCTGGTGGCAAACTCTGCCATTTTACCGTCGTCGCCCTTCCAGAAGGATCTGATGGTATCACGGTAGTGATCATTAAGCTCCTTCCAGGAATTAGGGAACTGTCCGACTCTGTAGCCATATCCGCCGATATCCCATGGCTCTGCAATCAGCAGGCATTTGGAGAGAACAGGATCAATGGCAATTACCTTGAAAAAAGCCGCATTTTGGGTGTAGCCGTTGGCAGATTCCTCGCGGGCGAGAGATGTGGCCAGATCAAAACGGAAACCGTCCACCTGCATTTCCACAGCCCAGTAGTGAAGAGAATCAATAACAAGCTTCAGAGTGTCAGGATGATCCACATTTACAGTATTTCCGCAGCCCGAGCAGTTTGTATAGGCGTTGTACATCTTATGGCCGTGGGCATTCTTTTCATACATGTAGAAATTCTTGTTGTCCAGGCCCCTGAAACTGATTATCGGTCCGCCATATCCGCCCTCGGCCGTATGGTTGTAAACCACATCCATAATAACAGCAATGCCGTTCTGATGCATGGTCTTGACCATCTGCTTGAATTCATTTACGGCATTCAGCGGATCATGGGCGTAGGACGGCTCAGGAGCAAAGAAATTGATGGTGTTGTAGCCCCAGTAGTTGCACAGTTTCATGTCCACTAGACGGGATTCGTCCATATGAGCATGAACAGGCATAAGCTGAATAACAGTAACGCCAAGAGATTTTAAATGTTCGATTACCGCAGGATCACAGAGACCGAGATATGTACCTCTCAGTTCCTTTGGAACCTTAGGATGAAGCTTGGTGTAACCGCGGACATGAAGTTCATAGATAATTGCATTGCTTTCATTGACATCGGGCTTCTGAACCCCCTCCCAGTCGAACTCACCGGACACTACAACGCTTTTACTGATGAAATTCTCATTATCATTGCAGTAGCGATCATAGCTCCAGGCCTGGGGCTTGCTGAGAAGCTTTGCATACGGATCAATAAGCAGCTTGGTCACATCAAAAGAATTGCCGGAAGAAGGATTGTTGCTTCCGTTGGTACGAAACGCATAAAACTGCCCCGCCCTGACACCCTTAACGTAGCAGCACCAGTACGGACCGTTTCTTTCAATGATTCTGAATCGTTTAATTTCATGCTCATTCTGATCAAAAAGACAGAGAAACACCTCTGTCGCCTCAGGAGAACACACAACAAAATTACAACCCTCTTCATCAAGAGAGGCACCCTGCGGTGCCCCATTCTTGCCAGGGAGTAACTCAAAAAGTTCGTTACTCAAATTTATATCTCCAAGTTAAGATTATTCTTCAACTTTCTCCAGATACACGGTAGACAGCGGAGGTAAATTAAAGGAGATTGACTGTGGCTTACCCTGAGACTCGATGTTCTCGCTGACGATAACGTCCGGTCCGGTTCCATAGTCACTGCCCCAGTAGAACTGGCTGTCAGTATTGAAGAAAATTTTATATTTTCCAGGCTCCGGAACGCCGATGCGGTAATCAGCACGCGGAGTTGGAGTCATATTGCTGATGGAAATCACCATGTGACTGCGCTTCTTGTCGAAACGCACAAGAGCAAAGATGCTGCGCTGGTAATCGCCGTAGTCAAGCCACTCAAAACCCTGCTTGTCATAATCAGCCTCATAGAGAGCAGGATGTTTCTTGTAAATCTCGTTAAGATCCTGGACAAGCTTCTTGACGCCCTTGTGCTTGTCAAACTGCTCCAGCCACCACTGAAGCTGACCGTCATGATTCCACTCTGCAGTCTGCGCGAATTCAGTACCCATGAAGTTAAGCTTCTTGCCAGGATGCGCATACATGTATGCAAGGTATGCTCTGAGATTTGCAGCCTGCTGCCATTCATCGCCCGGCATCTTGTAAAGCAGAGAATGCTTGCCGTGTACTACCTCATCATGAGAAATTGAAAGGATAAAGTTCTCGTCATATGCATAAATCATGGAGAACGTCATCTCACTGTGATGATACTGACGATAAATAGGATCCAGACTCATGTATTCCAGAGTATCGTGCATCCAGCCCATGTTCCACTTGAAGCCGAAGCCAAGACCGCCCATGAAGGTAGGACGCGATACACCGGCAAAAGCGGTAGATTCTTCGGCGATGGTCATGGCATGAGGATATCTCTTGTACACCTCTTCATTGAACCAGCGCAGCAGACTTATAGCCTCATAGTTGTGGTTGCCGCCGTTTATGTTAGGGATCCATTCACCATCCTTGCGTGAGTAATCCCAGTAAAGCATGGAAGCTACTGCATCAACGCGTAGACCGTCGATATGATAGTAGTCCATCCAGATCAGAGCACTTGCAACCAGGAACTGTCTTACAGTTTCGCGGCCAAAGTCGTAAATGTAGGAGTTCCAGTCAGGATGCCAGCCGCGACGCGGATCCTCATACTCATAGAGAGGAGTTCCGTCAAAACGGGCAAGACCGTGTGAATCAGTCGGGAAGTGAGCCGGTACCCAGTCGAGAATAATACCAATATTTGCCTGATGCAGCTTATCTACAAAATATTTGAAATCTTCTGCAGATCCGAAACGACTGGTAGGTGAGAACAGACCTACAGGCTGATAGCCCCATGAACCGGAGAAAGGATGCTCCATGATAGGCATCAGCTCAACAT
>CADBNP010000069.1 GCA_902796095.1 uncultured Aeromonadales bacterium
GGAACCTCATCTAATGAGGAAGTGGTTCGACTTATCAACATGGATTTTGACGGAATAAAAAAAGACATACTGAATCAGATCGAAGGGGGAAGAATTCAATTTGACTTCACCAATTTCCAGAATGATATGGTCAACATAGAGGAAAAAGATGACGTATTCAGCCTTCTGGTCTGTCTTGGTTATCTCGGTTGTTCTGACATACCGGGGGATAAAGATCTTAAACAGGCCTATGTTCCAAATAAAGAAATTAAACGTGCATTGATGGGAATCATCAGAAAACAGGAATGGTATGAGCGAATGGAAACCATCAAACGTTCGGAAAATCTGCTTAACGCAATACTCGAACTCGACGGAACAACCGTAGCGGCGCTGATTCAGGATGTTCACAATTCTCCTGCAGTAGCACTCCTTGATTATAATGACGAAGAATCTCTTACATACTGTGTGATGACAGGTCTTTTATGGTCAACTCTTGGTAAATACATTTCTCACCGGGAAGAACAGACTGGTAAAGGCAGAGCGGATCTTGTATACAAACCTGCAATCAAAGGAACAGCACCTCTCATTCTGATTGAGTTTAAGTACGACGGCTCGGCTGAAGAAGCCATTGAACAGATTAAAACGCAGGAATACTGCAAACGTTACGCCGTACAGTACAGAAATATAATAATTGTCGGAATAAATTACAGCACCAGGACCAAGGATCACCAGTGTCTGATTGAGAAACTGGATTAAACAGTTAATGAATGTAGGGGAGATCTTTCCATGGGTTCAATTCTAAATCCGGGTAATGACAACAGTTTCGCCAGACTTATCTACAGTAAAGAAAAGGGCATTTTTGTTGACAAGACTGATTTCATTGAAAAAACAAATGACATAATTGACAGTGAAAGCCGTTTCATTGCGGTGACCCGTCCCCGCAGATTCGGAAAAACCGTAACTGCTCATATGCTTGCGGCCTACTACTCCGGAGGCTGTAACAGTGAAGACCTGTTCAGAAACTTAAAAATATCAGAAAGCAGTTCATATAAACGCCATCTCAATAATTACAACGTAATTTACTGGGACATGAATTCCATAAAAGACGGTTATAAAGAACGAATGAACAGCGAAATCCTGCAAAAAAACGATGTGAACAGCATTGTGGATTATTTGCAGTTCATCACTGTTCTTGAATTGAAACAGGTCGAATCCTTCAGACTGGCCATCGACAAAAATCCATTCATGACCGGTAAATCTCTGAAAACAGCCCTGGGAGAAATTTGTAAAGAGACTCAAAAGAAATTCATTCTCATAATGGATGAATGGGATCTGATCTACAGAGAATACAGAAATAACGCAAATCTTCAGAAAGATTTCATAGAATTCATGCAGAGTCTCTTCAAATCAGACGAAGGTCAGAACTGCTTTAGTCTTGCCTATCTGACCGGTATTCTGCCCATCAAGAAATACAATTCCCAGTCAGCGCTGAACACATTTGACGAGTACAACATGCTTACTCCGGGAAACCTTGCATCTTATTTCGGCTTTACAGAAGACGAGGTTGCGAAAATAGTCAAATCACCACAATGCAGATTGTCCCAGAATGAACTGAGAGAGTGGTATGAAGGCTATAAGATCAATGACATTGCAATCTACAATCCAAACTCTGTATGCAAAGCTGTCAGCAGGAATGAATGCATAGGCTACTGGAGCGGCACATCATCAAACGAAGAGGTGATAAACCTGATTAATCTCAATTACGGCGGTATAAAGGATGATATTCTGCGTCTGATTGAAGGTGAGGAAATTGGCTTCAGTTATGGCAATTTTCAGAATGATCTGGTGAACATAAAGAGCGAGGACGATATTTTCTGTCTTCTGGTCTGTCTCGGGTATCTTGGATGCAGAAAAAATGAAACGGCAAGTGAAAAATCAGATGAATTTCCGGATATCAGTGAATGTGAAAAAAATACAGACGCAGGGACAGGAAGCGGAAATGCCAGTCTGCCAGTTTCTTTGAAAAACAAAAACAGACGAACTGCCTACGTACCGAACAATGAAGTCAGATTTGCTCTGATCGACATTGTAAAACACCAGAACTGGTACAACAGAATGAAAACCATAAGACGATCTGAAACTCTGCTCAGGGCCATCAGAGAGCTGGACGGAGATAAAACTGCGGAAATCATTCAGGAAATTCACAACTCATCTGCCGTATCTCTGTACGACTACAATGATGAAAAGGCTCTGATCTACTGCATAATGACCGGTCTTTTATGGTCGGCTCTTGATGACTATATCTGCCACCGGGAGGATCAGGCCGGAAAAGGGAAGGTTGATCTGGTTTACGAGCCTGCTTCGAGAAAAGATCCTCTGATCCTGATAGAGTTCAAATATGACTGTTCTGCTGAAGAAGCCCTGAAGCAGATCAAAACCAGAGAATACTATAAACGCTACACAGATCTTTATTCCAATGTGATACTTGCCGGCATCAGTTACAGCACAAAAACTAAGGATCACAGATGCCTGATTGAAAGACTGGACACATAGCGGTACATCAGACCGGTATATCTGCCGGCTAAGTTTTCCGGACCGTCTGATCTGACACAGTCATTCATCAGCACTAATTAATCCGGATCATGAGAATGAGAGTACATTTGGCAGATCTGAAACAAAAAAGATCCGGCATTTGTCACCGGATCCTTAAAGATTCTGCAAACAATTCAGAAAAACCGCATCACTGAAAGTTTTATACCGTCACTTCAGCGGATCTTCAGAATAAACTCCTCATTCCTTTATTTGTTTCGGGAACGGGTCACATTAAGACTCAGATCATTCTCAAACAGCTGAACATCATAGGTTTCCGCAAGATTCGCACCCGACCAGCTGCCAGGCACAATATTGGCAGTACCTGCACCCTCTGTAAGAGTGGTTACAAAACAGTCTGCAGGCATGCTCTCACCTGAGCTGGTACAGTATGCACTGGTAACATTCGCACTCTCATAGCCTATCTTCCTAGAAGACCAGTTGCCTGCCTCTTCAATCATCAGAAATTCTGAACTGTTGTCCAGAAGCACCGGCTCCTTTGTCTGCCACCATGCGATATTCCCGTCGCACTTACGCTCCATTTCCACAAATTTAGACCATGCTGAGTTCTCAAAACTACCAACCAGATACAGACTTGCGTAACGCTGAGGAACCGAGCAGATCTCCCCTCCTGCATTCTCTGTCACCCAGATAGACACGGATCGTGCAGCTGCAACAGCGTTGTTTACAACATCGTCTCCCACACGGGTTCCATCAGCCACCTTCGTCATACTGCCGACACCGTTAACAGCAACCTCACGATCCGAACTGTTCATGACAACCTTGATGGTACCCCAGGTATCTCCGACAGCGGCACCGTTAATGTTGATGATAACAACGCTCTCACCGCTTGCAGGATCCAGTGACACATTGTCATTGATCAAATCTGCCGTAGTCATATGAAATGCCGGATGCTCGCGTCGCATTCTGATGTATGCAGCGTAGGTATCAGATACATCACCCCATTCGCCTGCCTTGAGATCCCATTTGAAATCGTTGGCACCGGTAGTGGTCTTGTATGTGTTCCACATCGGACTGTCACCGCTCTCGCCGGCAGCCTTCTTGGTTCTGCCGATTTCCTCACCGCCGTGAATAAAGGCAATGCCCTGGCTTATCATAATAATGCTGTTGGCATAGGCCTGAATTGCTCTCACATCCCTTTCATTGTAGAGAACAGTTCCGTCAAGAGAAGCCCTTTCAATCTTGTCGCGAAGTGCCAGATTGTCATGAGCTGTAATATAGGTTACCGACTGTTCAGGATCGGAGTATCCCTGTGCAGACCATTCATCCACAACATAAGGAGGAGCATTTCTGGTGCGGACACCTGCCCTGACGCTCAGATATACGCAATCCTTGTTGTTGCTGATTGCCCAGCCGTTTTCGTCCGTGCCGTTTCCGTCCCAGCCTGTGTTAAGTTTGTCAAAGATGAATCCCAGCTTTGACATATTGCTGGTGGAATCACTGCTGTCACTGGCACCCTTCAGACAGTTTCTCACACGATTGTTGAAGGCTCCGACATGGGCGTCAGGATCCTGAGTCCACATTCTTCCTGTACGGACAGGCTCATTGATGGCAGAAGGATCACCGCCGCCGACCCATGGCTCGCCGTAAATCACCAGGTTGGCTTTCGGATGATGCATGTTCAGATATTTACCCCAGTCACCGAAGTCTTTAAGGCTGAACACGCCGGCCAGATCAAATCTGAAGCCGTCAATATGATATTCAGTGACCCAGTAATCCAGGGAATCGCGGATCATCATCCATACCATATTGTTATCAGCATTAATCGCATTGCCGCATCCTGACAGATCATTCTTGCCCAGGTAGTACTTGTCGGTTATTTTTTCAAATACGGACTTGTCATAGGTGTGATTGTAGACCACATCCATGATCACACGGATCCCGTTTTTGTGGAACTCGTTGATCATGGTCTTGAACTCTCTGATCTTCTGGGCATATCTGTCTGTGCCGAAAACGGAACTGTAGCGATCCTCCGGCACATTGTAGTTCAGCGGATCATACCCCCAGTTGTAGCAGGAATTATTCTGGGAATCCACTGTCGAGCAGGTGGCATAGTCGTAAACCGGCATCAGCTGAACATGGGTGACGCCAAGTTCCTTCAGATGGTCAATACCGGTCTTTACCAGGCCTTCGTCGTTTACCGTAGTTCCGGTCTGAACCATGCCAAGATATCTGCCCCGCTTGTCCGCATCTACTCCTGATGTCGGATCAATGGTGAAGTCTCTGACATGTACCTCGTATACTATCGTATCCTCCCGGTTCTTAAGTTCAGGACTTGCAGCCCAGCCTTCATCCGGATCAGTCTGCGAAAGATCCATGATCACATTGGCGGTATCACTTCCCTTTGCCACCATTCTGCCGTACGGATCACGCACCTTGTTGCCGGCAACAGTAAACTGGTAAGTCTTCCCGGCAAGATCTCCCTCCACCGTAACACCGTATACCTTCTCATAACCGCGCATCGCAACAGGCTTCATTTCGTAATCCCTGCCGTTGACAGTCACCTTTACATCAGATGAATCCGGAGACCACAGTCTGAAGGTTGTTCTGTCCGCAGTGTAGGTCGCACCAAGTGTCTCCGAAGGTCTGATCATGCGGACATCGGCATTCTCATCAGAGTAGGTTTTTATGATGATAAAGGAAGATTCGGTTATACGGGAGATCAGTCCGCTTTCATCAGTCTCCACATACTGCAGATGGAGCACGGCATCCTTTGTTTCCCCATCCGTCACGGAAATATTCTCGCCTATCCTTAAAACATCACCGTTTATAAACTCTGCCTTGTTGAGTTCATCGTTATCAATCCAGTAATAACCGCGGGCGCCAGTTCCGGCATTGATTCCCTTGATCAGAGCTGTTATTTCAGCGGATCCGGTACCTGGCGCGCCTGCAGTTTCAGTGATTTTTATTTCATCACCGTCAACGAATTTATGATCTCCGCGATAGATGTATACCTCATTCGGCACCTCCGCATCGTCCATGCCGTTTACATGCACGCCGCACTCGGCGGCAGTAACTGTCTCACCTGCAAGCTGACCGTTGTTCTCCGACAGAATTACACAAGGATTCTGCTGTGAGAGACCGGCAATATCAGCGGTCTGCCGGCCGTTGCCGTCATTTATGATAATCATGTTATAGTCAGACAGTGTCTTACCGGAAGCCGGATCAGACGGACTGTACTGTCTTGTTGTTCTATCGCAGCCGGCTACAACTGCATTTGTGATATCAGTTCCCGGCCATGCAACAGCAGGCGTCAGACTGTCTTCATTCCATACGTACGCATGATACTCGGCAAGACCGTAGGATCCGTCGCTCACAATGACTGTTCCCTGATCCACTATGCATGCATCATTCATCTGAGGGAATACCATGACAAGATCATGATTCACCTGACCGGTGGCTGACACCCACTCTGCTGTGGCACCGCCTTCTACGCCGACAGAGATCTTCATTGTCTTTGATTTTGTGACC
>CADBNP010000070.1 GCA_902796095.1 uncultured Aeromonadales bacterium
ACTGCTGTCGAAATATGTATCAGTAAGAGATTTCTCAACAAAAGCACCGAAGGAAAACTACTATCACGGGTTCATAAACGGACTGCTGGTCAACAATGCTTCTCTGATACAGGAACTGAAGTCAAATTTTGAATCAGGTAATGGTTACGTAGATATGATATTAAAACCAAAGAAGGCAGACGGCAGCATCGTGATCCTTGAATTAAAGCAGACTTCAGATGAAGACGTGGACAAGGGAAAGATAGCCATAGAGGCAATTGAACAGATTATCCGGAAAAAGTATGCAGATTCGTATATCAGCAGAACAGATACCAAAGCAGTTCTGATATACGGGATATGCTTCTGTAAAAAAGAATGTTCGGTTGTATGTAAAAAACTGAAATAATAGCTGATCCCTGTCATTGGACAGTAAAATTTCTGAATCTGATCTTAACGAAGATTTTTGACATGATGCTTTTTTGTAATCAAGGAGACACGGATATGAAATATACTCTGATCACTCTTGCAGCTGCGGTTTTCATGTTTTCCGGCTGTGCATCCACAGGAGGAGGCAGCGGGATTACTCAAAAAACGGGTCTGACCTCTGGCTGTGTCCGCACGTCTTCCGGAAAGGACGTGGTGCTTACCGGTGAGAACATTAGTCTGCAGAAAAATGACAGGGGCTGTTTCGGCGGGGACAGTCCGTTCTGCGACATAAGAATGTACCAGATAATGGCGGAAAGTTTCAGACACGGCAACGGCGGAGCATCAGGTCCTCTGAAAGCCTGGGGACCGTCGTCCCATACAGGCAATCTTAAGGGAGTTATCGACAGTCTTGATTACATAAAATCAACCGGAGCCAATGCAGTCTGGCTGACTCCGATATTTAAAACTCTTACTGTTGAAGGACAGGACTGGACCTATGATAAACTGGACGGAACAGGATACTATACCTCTGACTATTTCAGCATTGATCCAAAATTCGGAACGAAGGAAGAGCTTGCAGAGCTTGTAAAACAGGCTCACGCCAGGGGAATGTACGTGTTCCTGGACGGAGTGTTTGGCCATGCCAAAATTAATGTGGCGACAAAAAGTCCGAAGGGAAATGAGCTTAAACTGACGGTAAGATGTGTGGACAGTTACGGCAAGATCGACAAGATCCCTCTCAAGGAAACCCGCTGCTTCGAAACCGCCGACTCCATGAAGTTTTTAAAGGAGGTAGCCTCCTACTGGATCAGAGAAGTCAAAATTGACGGCTGGCGTCTTGATCAGGCATATCAGGTTACCAACGAATTCTGGAAGGAACTGTCGGATGAGGTGATTAAAACTTCAAAATCAGTAACCTACAAAATGAACGGAAAGAATGTTCATCCTCTTGGCTACATGGTTGGCGAAATATGGTCGGAGCAGCCTAAAACGATCGAGAGAACCGTATTCAAAAACAATGCTCTTGCCAGCGCCTTCAATTTTCCTCTCAGAATTGAGCTGGTAAAGGTTCTGGCTACAAGAGAGAACATATCTGACAGCAGTGCATGCAGCCAGCCTGCAACAGAGCTTCAGAACAGCTACAGGAAGATGCAGGGCTACACTGACGGATCCATGCCTAATATGTTTCTGTCCAACCATGATGTGCTGAGATTCGGAGATCTTCTCCAGCGTGCCGGCTACGAAGAGGACGGAGTTCACGGCAAGTCATACTTTGACGCCCACAGGGCAGCTCTCAGTTTTTTAGCAGCCTACAGCGGGCCGATAACTGTATATTACGGTGATGAAACCGGCGATGAAACCCTGAATTTTGTCATGCAGCCGGACGACTGCGGAAAACTGGATCGCTGCGATGATCATGTTGCCCGTACAGACGGTCATGTGGACAGACTTACTAAGGACGAGGAAAAACTTAAGAATGATGTTGCCGCAATGATGAGACTGCGGGATCAGCATAAAGCCCTGAGTCATGGAGTAAGAACTCATCTGTACAGTGATCACGGTCTTTTCATTGATTTAAAGAGCTACGGCAGCGACAGGGTAATTTACGCTCTGAATGCCGGAACTTCTGAAAGGAAGGTTACACTGGAAGACAGCGTCTGGAGCAGACTTGATGCCGGTGCGTGCACGGTATCATCTCTTAACGGCTCCGCCGTCAGCGGTAATGATCTGATCCTTCCCGGTCTTTCCGGAAGCTTCTATGAGGTAAAGTGCCGCTAGGACAGTACGTTAATTCATACATAAGGCGGCACGTTAAGGTAGCGGAAGGACAGTTTCAGAACGGAAGAGCAGAGCAGAACAGAACTGCCATTAATTGTTCTGAGATTTCTTAATCAGCACAGTGTTTTTTGCAGGCAGCAAGGCTGCGCTGTTCCTCCTTTTCAGGAGCAGTCGGCATATGTCTTTTTTTTCGTTTAGACACTGAGATGATGATTGCACAGCCGCACAGTTAAGGTTTCAGACAAAAGGATAAAAACAAATGATTGTAAGCAGCTGGTATAAAAGACGCGGTTTCAATGCGAGCGGCGAAAGGCTACTTAAAAAAGAGCACATGGACTACTGGAAAAATACTGAGCAAATAACGGATCCCCGGGGAATTGCGCTGGGTCTTAATCCAGAGGTTGAAGAAGTAGAGCAGGGATTTTTCGAACTGCTTCCTTCAATCAATGATATCTGGATCGAGAATCCGAAATGCAATCTCAATCTGGACTGTGACGCCGTTAAGCTTTTCCGGCAGAACCGGGTAACACTGCGGGGTGAGTTTGATTCTGCGGCGGAGGAGCTGGCACGCATGCACAGGCTTCGATTTATTCATCTGGACGTGCTGCTGGCATCATTCGGGGACTATTTTGAGCACGGACACGATTCCTTAACCCTCAGATTCACGGATCAGGGCAGCGTATATATCAATCAGAATACACAGTGCCAAGGCAGTTCGGCCGGAAGTACCGGCGGAGGTGAAATAAATGTTGATCTTCCTTCTGATTTTTACATCAGCATGACACCGGAAGAAGTGGCAGACATGACCTGGTATCCTAAAACGCTTAAAGCTGAAGGAAAATTGAGAGCATTAATGGAAAAGGCAAAGGAAAAGGGAGGATTTTGCCTTGACTTTTCCTGAATTTGATTATGCAAAGTAAAGACCCGGCAGGTATTTCCTGCTTACCAAAAAATCCTGATGTTCCGGCAGTGCC
>CADBNP010000071.1 GCA_902796095.1 uncultured Aeromonadales bacterium
CCTGCTGTCCGCTGATCCTATGTACTTGAATTTTGTACTTACTGCAGGATCTCCGTCATCCTTCACATCTGTGGTTGAAACAAATATTTTGGCTCCGGGGTAGGATTTAATCGATACTTCATTCTGTCCCTTCATTGATTCTTTTTTCAGTCTGCTGCTGACAGCTTCCTCAGACATGACGCGACCGTTCTGATCATTTACCCAGACCCATAAGGTTACAGCTTTGCCGTTAATGAGCTCCTCTCTTAATTCCTGGTGTGCTTCAGGTACATTTCTGGTATCTTTCTTTACCGAATCAGGAGAAGGCAGACTGACCTCGGCATTTTCAAAGTGACCAGTCTGATAAATCTTTTTTATCTGTTCGGCATAACTTATGGAGTTGGCACGACTGAAACTCGGTCCGGTCTCCAAAGTAGTATAGGTATAGCCTCTTTTTCCCGAAGAAGTAGGAGCAGTTCTCAGAATTTTTCCGGTTGCCTTGCCGTTCTCGTCAGCCTGAGGACGGTATACAATCATTACCAGATCATCCTTTTTGCTGTTCTTCTGAACGAAGGAACTTACATTTGAGTGCATTTTCTGACAGTCGGACTTCAGAAAATCCAGGGTGGTGCCGTTCTCATTTTCAAAGCCGATTAGAATATCGCCTGCTCTGAGACCTGCCCCTGCTGCTCCTTTGTCCCAGAACATTCCTGTAATGACAGTGAGGCATACAGATGTGGATGCCTTTTCTTCAAGCCACATTTCCAGCGGAATCGGTCTTAAAGGCATGGTATCTGTATCGGCAGATCCCATGTCACCGTGGTTGCCGGTCTTGTACTCTGTCTTTGAGCCGAATACGGAAGCATAGCCGATATGCTTTCCTCTGGCGTCCTTGTATACCAGTTCATTGCCGTACATAGTCGCGGATCCGATGACAGTTCCTTTCTGATCCTTGAATCTCCAGTCATTGCCGAGTTTTGAAACTGAACCGACGTTCTGTCTTTCTTCATTCAGATATATGATTTCATTGCCAAGCAGCCTTGCCGAGCCTACAGTTTTTCCTTTTATCGTGTAAATCATTTCGTTTGCGAGAGGTCGTCCTTCATAGACAAAGTTTTTTGTTTTGATCTTCATTGTCCATGCGAAGCACTGTGTGGAGGAAAGAATGATTACCAACGCTGCCAGAATAATTTTTTTCATCTTTTGTAGTCTCTTGTTTTTACCGGTAAATCCTGGTTCATTTATTTTTTTTGTATGCATCTTTTATCCTGCTGATATACGTTCTGCTGTGTTGTGCGTAAAAGTATTATGATTTTTATTTTTGATTGTCCGAAATGCCGGACAAAGTCCGTTTCTGTAAGGCTCAGATGAATTTCAATCACTGCAGGATAACCGTTTTGGATTTTATCAGAAACGTCAAAAATAGACAAAATGACGTACGTATTCAGCGCTGTCCGTGACGGCAGTTGTACAGCAGCGGTAATTGAGGTCCGGGATCACACTAAAGATTTTTGAAGATACCGGCAAAAAATATTGAAACTGAATGTTTATAACCTTAAATGGCAGTTAAGGCGGTAAAATCAAAAAACTACAAAAAAAAATGTATTGTTAACTCCAGCTGATGATGCATAGCAGAGAGGTTCGAAATCTTGAAACTGTACAGAAGAGAAAAATATCTCAGGAAGTTAAGAGGCTTTTATCACGATACCGGGATGATAAAGGTCATCACCGGAATACGAAGATGCGGCAAGTCCTGCCTGATGCAGATCATTGCCGGTGAACTGCGGGAAAACGGGATCCCGGAGAAGAATTTAATTTTTCTCAACCTTGATAAGAGAGGCTATAAAAACATACGTACAGCTGAACAGCTGGAAGATCTGCTGGATCAGGCCTGTACTGGGTCGGGAATCAAATACCTGTTTATTGACGAAATTCAGAACGTGAAAGGGTTTGAGGAAGTTATTAATGCATTCCTGGAAGAGGATGAGTATTCCATTTTTATTACCGGCTCCAATTCATATCTGCTGAGCGGGGAACTTATCACAAAACTTACCGGGCGGTATATTGAATTTGAAATATTTCCGCTCACGTTCGATGAATATCTTGGTATGAAAAAGTTCCTGGGACAGTCTGTTGATCAGGATACAGCTTCAGAACTGGACAAATACATTCGTGAAGGCGGTTTCCCAAAGACCCTTGAATATGAAAATCCGGATGATAAGAGAATCTATATTCACAGCACTCTTTCTGAAATTTTCGAAAAGGACATTCGCAGGAGAGTCAACTACCCATTGAAACGGAAAACAGGGAGTATGTTCCGCTGGAAAGCATAAGGGACAACTATCCGAAATACGTAGTGACAAGAAATGATCCAATCCAGCAGAGAAACGGGATAATCCATGTGAATATAGGGCAGTTTATGCGGGATTCCGGAATGTTCTGACAGCAGAGCCGGGGCAGAACATCTGACGGAGAACCTTTTTTTCTGGAACTTTCTGAACCGTAATTTTTGGGGGTGTTTTTGCTGATGTTGTGGTACAATTCACCTTGTTTTTATTATGACGTATCTGCTTTTTAAGGATGTAAAATGAAAGTAATGTTATTGGGTGCACCAGGTGCTGGCAAGGGTACCCAGGCTCAGTTTATTATGAAGAAATTTTCGATTCCCCAGATTTCAACCGGAGACCTGCTCCGCAATGAAATTAAAAAGGGTACTGAGCTCGGAATGAAGGCCAAATCAAAAATGGACAAGGGTGAACTTGTCTCCGATGATATCATCATCGGGATGATTAAGGCCAGAATTGCAGAGCCTGACTGTGTCAACGGCTACCTTCTGGACGGCTTTCCAAGAAATATAGCTCAGGCTGATGCCATGAAGGCCAATAACATCACAATTGATTATGTTCTTGAGCTTAACGTGCCTGATTCTGATATTGTAAAACGTATGAGCGGTCGCCGTGTGCATCTTCCTTCAGGACGTACCTACCATGTTGTTTACAATCCTCCTAAGAAGGAAGGTGTAGATGATGTTACCGGTGAGCCTTTGATTGTCAGAGATGACGACAAGGAGGAGACGGTTCTCAAGCGTCTTGAAATTTATCACAGGCAGACCCAGCCTCTTATCGATTACTATCAGGCCGATGCCGCAAAGGGACTTAACAAGTTCCACACACTTGACGGCAACAGACCGGTTGAAGAGATCAGCAGCCAGATCGAAGTTTTGCTGAAGTAAAAGACTGCTTCTCTGCAATAATTAATACCCCGTATGGAATTCCGTACGGGGTTTTTTCGTATCTTTCGGATTTCAGCTCTGCAGGTTTAAAAATGCGTTTTACGCGGCGGAAAACATGAATTTCAAACATCATTTCATATCTGTTCGGGAGCATTTGAAAGCATGATGATACCTACTTCTCTATTTTGATGATTCCGTGTTGAACAGACTCGATAAATATTTTAAAGTTGTACTGGAACAGTGTTTTATACGCTCTGGCACGGTTGCGGTATACTGCCCTGCAACAGTGTTTTTTTGTACGCATAAGGTATGCATCAGAATGGGTAACCCGATGAGGATCAGTTTTTTTTCTAATACGCTGAAAGTTTTTGGAATTTTTTCATTAAGTCTTGCTGCCATGGTTTCCCATGCTGCCGACAGTGGTGTTTCTGAAAATATTTCAACTCCGTCTGAGTATTGCCAATCCAAAGCTGACAGCCTTAAGTGTCTTAAGAATTTCACAGAATTGTGGAACGGCAATCTGCAGAAGAGGATGGCGGCACTGAAAAACAACTGTCTCGAGAATACTTTCTGCACCAAACAGCTCACGGATTTGGACGATTTATGGAATTTATATGGAGAGCTGCTCGGCGGTTATCTTGCTTCGGATGAAAAGAAGGAAAGCAGGATTGCAGGCATGTCGGCCCTCCTTGTTAATCTTCAGTATCATATTCTTGCTCTGGGCTACGGCTGTTCTGAAAATTCAGCAAACTGTGTTGTGGTGGATGGGGAGAAGCAGCTTTCCTATAATCTTCAGCATCTTGTTTCTTACTACACCGGTCTTGGAACTGACGTTCTTTTTGAAGATCCTCTGCGGGAGGCCGCAATCATGGAAATTGATGATATGCTGAATGCTCAGTATAGGAAGATCAGAAGTGAATGTTCAGACGAACCGTGCAGATCAAAGCTCAAGCAGATGGAAATTTCATGGATCAAGTACAAGGAAAAAATGCTCAATTACCTGGAGGATCCTATGGCCAGCGGCTCTGACAGCGATAATTATTTTCTTTCTGACATGTTTCTGATCCTTACGTCTCTGCATCAGACGAGACTTCTTGGATTTACCTGTCCGGACGGTGAACTTAAATGCATTGTGGATGAGCAGAAGCTTCGTGACTCCGCAAAGGAGTTTGAAAAGGATGTAGTTGAGTTTGAAGGTGTGCCTGAAGTAATGCCGGAAGAGAAGAATGTCGCTCCGGCAGAAATTGATGCCACTGATTACGGAGAGGAGAAGAAACCGGCGGCAGGTGGAACTGAAGCTGAAGCGGTAAAGTCTGAGACGGAGACGCGATCTGTTAAGTCTGAAGGTTCCTCTGATGCAGTCAGCAAGGGTGAAGCGGACAGAGAGATTTCCGGCGGATCTTTGGAAAAAGGATCCGGAATTAAGTCTGGTAATTCGGAACCTGAAAATCAGAAGGGATTGCAGACCACTGAAAAAGTTGAAGATTCCGCTTCCAGTACAGATTCAGGAGCTGTGAATTCAGGTGCATCTGATCCGGATGCTGTCAAGAGTAATGCTGAAGTCACGATGGATGTCACATCAGATTCCGCAGTTTCAGAGAAGAAACAGTCTGTCGGCGACTCAGCTGAAGTATCTGTACAGCAGAATTAAAATCCGATGATAAGAAATAAGCGGAAGATGATACCGGGAAGGAAGAAAGAGACAGAAAACTCTTAATTTTTGCTGCCTGAGCGGTTCTTTTCAGGAAATTTCTGAGCGTTGGTGTCTCTGAAAAACTGATTTGTCTGAAGAAGAAAAGGTGATCCGCAGCATTTTACAACCCGATCCAGTATCTGCTTATAAGTGTTCCTTTTGCCAGGGGTTTGCAGTAATTCAGACACATAAGAACTAAACTGCTGCCTGATAAAGTGAAATACTGTTCTTAAGCAGACAATGTTGTCCTGGAATGTTATGAAGTCCTAAAGAAGTGACTTTTGATTTGATACTATTTTAAGGGACTTTATATGTCAGATTCTAAAACCCGTAAACAATATTTAAAGGTAATCAATGAAATCCTTGAACTGATTTCTGAATTACATCTTCCGGAATCATTTGCCGAAAATTTTTCTGAACTGCGCACCGACATTCATGACAGAGAACTTATTGTTCCGGTTATAGGACACTTTTCAGCCGGAAAATCCGCAATGCTCAACAGTTTGATGAATTCAGCGGTTCTTCCTGTAGGTATCAGCCCCGAAACTACTTTGGCGACAGAACTCCGTTATGCGCCGTCAGAAAAAGTGATTGCCTATGCGTCTGACGATGGCGCCCCTCGATGCTTTGCTATGACGGAATTTAGCACCGTTATTTCCCAGCCCTCAAAATGGCTCTATGTAACTCTCGAACTTCCTTATAAATCCCTTCAGGATATCGAACCCATGGTTCTGGTTGACATGCCAGGTTTTAATTCCCCAATCGAGCAGCATTCAAAAGCAATCAATCTCTATCTTGATCGCGGAGTCTTTTATATAGTTCTGGTTCCTGCTGATGCCGGCACTGTAGACAGATCCATTATCCTGCAAATGGAACTTATTCGCAGTATGGGACGGAATTTTGCCGTGTTTATATCCAAGTCAGATTTAAAGACTGCCGATGAGATTGAAAAAATTAAAAAGCACATCGAGGACATTCTGAGAGATGAATTCGATGCTGCATATCGGGTTGCGGCGATCAATGACAAAAATGTTGCGGAACTTACGCAAGTCCTGAGTTCTGCGGATCCCGATGAATTATTCAAATCCATATACCAGGAGAATCTGGATGAGAAGATAAACTCGCTCATATGCAGTGTCAGAACGGAGCTTAA
>CADBNP010000072.1 GCA_902796095.1 uncultured Aeromonadales bacterium
ATCTGGCATCTATGTTATGGTCTTTGCATAAATGATTTTCTATCCTGGTCTTTTTAGTAATGTAACTCACATATACACTCAAAAAAGAACCTTATCTTTAGCAGTTACAGAAACTCCGATATGTTTATAACCCGAGTCTATACCTAATGATACATCCTGAGTGTAATCAGCAGTTTCATAATTAAGCTGAATTGTAAACGGGATCTGCTCACCACCTTTGCTTTTCCGTCTTTTAACAAATGTCTTACCATGCCGTACCGTGAAGTCGGCATAAGCGGTAATCCTTTGTTGTTCAGTACGTAAACCATAGAAAAACCTCTTTATAGGAGGACATCAGGATTTCTCCTGTAAAATCACCTTCGTCAATGTTATTGAGAGGTTTGTTGTGTACAACACTGTCAGCAATATCGACTGTTTAATCATACACCTTAGAGCTTCAGACTAGATAAACATCCGAAGGTAACTATTTGAACTTAAGTTCATTCTCTCATAACGTAGTTCATTTACTTTTATCAGGTAAAATCACTCAGACTATACTCTTTACAATTTTGTGATTAAAATCACTAATTGTCAGCGAGTAGCACTCAGATTCTGATTTCCCTTTATTCTAAGTTTATCATATCTGACAACAGAACTATGTGAATTGACATGACTTTACTTAAAATCACAGCAGTAATACGGTCTTTGAACCTGAACAGACATACTTGAATGATCTCATAGAAATTCTGCTGATGGACTGAAATGATTTCTGACTGCAAATGCTTATCTGTTTTTCTTCACTGATGCCTGTTCTCAGACATTTCAACTCCTTTCCGGTCTGATGGAAAAGATCCCTGCGTTCACCAAAATGACTGTTCGCCTGGGCTGGCAGCATACATGAAAGCAGCGAAGCGGACGATCTTTAAATGAAACGGCAGGAGCAATTCAAAATTTCATCTTGTCCATTATCTGATGCTGTATTCCAGCCAGACTCACCCGTCTGTCAAAAAAATCTCTGTTCTGAACAAAAAGCACTTGCATTATGTACCCGCTTTAAATAGATTTTACTCATGAGCAAACTCAGACGTTACCCTGTTCATGCCTGTTCCAGATGCTACACAGGCGTTTGAGTGTTCGAATTTTTATTAATTAATGGAATCATATCTATGCAGACATACAAAATAGTATTGCCTTTATGTCTTACGTGGGCGGCCACTGCAAACGCAAACACGGCGCCGGTTGCGGATTTTGACGTTTCTGGCATACAGGATTTGAAAATCAGTCTTGTAAACCAGTCTTCAGATCCGGATGGAGACAAACTCTTATACAAATGGTCGTTCGGCGATGGCAAAACTTCGAAGGAGATGAATCCTGAGCATGTTTATGAGCAGTCAGGTGTTTACAAGATAACGCTGAAGGTTTCAGACGGCGTCCTCGCGGCAAAATCCACCAGGACGGTGACGGTGAAGAACAACCGTCCTCCGGTTGCTGATTTTGAGGTATCCAGCAACAGAGATATGACTGTAAAACTTATGAATAAATCTTCCGATCCTGATTCTGACAAACTTTCATACAAGTGGTCCTTCGGTGACGGTGAGATCTCAAAGGAGATCAGTCCCGAGCATACCTACAAGAATGAGGGAACCTACAAGATTACTCTGAAGGTGAGTGACGGAACCGATGCGATCAAGGCCGTAAAGACTGTTACGGTGCATGTTAATCATGAGCCTGTCGCCGACTTTGACGTCAGGATGAATAATTTGAAGGTAGCCTTTGAAAACAAATCAACAGATCCGGACGGAGACGCCCTTAAATACAAATGGAGCTTCGGTGACGGAACCACTCTGAAGGAAACCAGTCCAGTGCATACCTATGCGGCACCCGGAGAATACAAAGTCGTTCTTGCCACATCTGACGGCATCAAGACTGTCAAGACCTCCAGAACCATAACCGTCAGGGACGGTCAGGACAATCAGGATCCTGTTGCTGCCTTTGATGTGTCAAGCAACAGAAATCTGAAGGTGAAGCTGTTGAATAAATCGTCAGATCCGGATCATGACCAGCTGAGATACAAGTGGTCCTTCGGTGACGGTCAGACCTCAACTGAGGCAAGTCCTGAGCATACCTACGAAAATGCGGGAACCTACAAGATTACCCTGAAGGTAAGCGACGGCACGGCGTCGGCCAAAACTGCAATGAAGGTAGCCGTGTCGGCAAACCAGGCGCCTGTTGCAGCTTTCGACATAGCGTCACAGCAGGATCGCACGGTAACCTTTGAATCCATATCGTCAGATCCTGACGGAGATGCGCTAAAATACAAGTGGAGCTTCGGCGACGGAACGACATCAAAGGAGAAAGATCCGGTACATACCTATGAAAGCTTCGGCAAGTACAAGGTTGTGCTGCTGGTAAGCGACGGTCTTGACAGTGTTAAGTCAAGCAGGGTGTTTGTTCTGGATCAGACAGTTGACTTCTCGCTGAACGGACAGGTGCTGAGCTATCTTAAAGGTGCCAGAGTTTGTCTTGACTTCAACAATGATTCACTGTGCTCCCAGGATGAGCCGGTTGCCGTTACGGATGCCAACGGAATATTCAGTTTCAACGGCGGCGTAAGCGCGGCGGGAATGAGGGGTACTCCGTTTGAATGCATACTTGAAGGTTCGTGCACCGGGGAGCTTCCGCTGAAGGTTGTTGCCTACGCCGCAGCCGGTGCCTCCAGATACACGCTTGGCAAGGAGAATTTCCTCAGCAACGACATCGCCATGTCGGCAACGGCGTTTATCACGGCGGATGAAGGCTCGGGCGGAGTTCCGGTCTTTTCGTCAGGAAAGTCTCTGATAATCAACCCATACACAACTCTGGTAGACTACGTCGTCAGAAATAATGAAGGACTGACCCAGTACCTGTGGAATTTTGCCTGCAGTCAGGTTGCCGCAGTACTGTCCGTCAATCCTAAAGCTGTTCTGAGCGACTACAATGATCCGGCCGCCGTTACAGAGAAATCAAGGAAAGCGCTGATAGTCGGCGAGGTGCTTTCAAGATCCGGAATGCTGCCTGACAGTCCGGAGAGAATGAGGGAGATGGGAGAGTCTTCGCTTTCAATCAGGGAGCTGGTCTCATCAAGTCTGGAAACTGTCCAGCAGGATGTTGAGCTTATTATGGCCAGAACCTCGGCAGATGATCCTGAAGGCATAGCAGACGCTCTTGACATCTACGGAGAGGAGGCGGAATCCTCCATGGTTAAACTGGCCGGCAAGGACTCGGATGAGTTCAAATGTGCGGTAAGCAAGGCGAAGAACGTATTCTGCTGGGGTTTCAACGGCTCGGGCAATCTCGGAGATCCTAAGGTATTCCCGCCTGACGTGAACGGCGAACCGGCAGACGGCTTCAGCGTTGACGACAACTTCGTAGCATCGCCTGTAAAGGTAAGAGTTGGCGAAAATTCTTTCCTTTCCAATGTCACAGCGCTGGACAGCGGAAACGGACATGCATGTGCGGTAACCTATGACGGCGCCGTCTACTGCTGGGGAAACAACTGGATGGGCCAGGCCGGTACCGGTGAGATTGGTGCTGATGGAGGCCGAGTCTTCTTTGCAACCCGCGTGGTGAAGGGAGAGCAGTATACGGAAGGAAAAAATCTCGGCAACGTGGCTTCTGTCACTCTGGCTCATAATTCATCATGTGCACTTACCAGGGATGGCGAAGTGTTCTGCTGGGGCGAAAATTCAGCCATGCAACTGGGAGATTCACATCCTGAAGATGAAATCATGGTTTTTGAAGGCAGGCTGTCAATTAATGATGGTGTAGATCTTGGGGATCTGGTTAAAGCCGTGCCTTATCCGGTGAAGGTCACCTTCCCTTCTTCCGTGAAGTCCGTCAGCAGGGTTGTCGCAGGTTTGGGAGCTTACTGCGCACTGGTTGAAAACAATGATTCCTCGGATGAGCACAATCTCTACTGCTGGGGCAATGATTCTGTCGGTATTGTTTCTCATAACTGGAAGCAGTACCAGAGCGACTGGCTGACCAATTATGCCGACAGGGTTCATTTTCTTGACTACTCTGCTCTTGCAGATCCTGAAGGAAGCGCCCCATGGTTCTGGAAACTGTATGATGAATCAGGAGATTTTCATTTTATCTACGGTGCGCCGGTAAGCAGGGTCGATGAAGCCGACTACCCGGGCAAGGAGCGTTTTGAATTTGCCAATGTTACGCAGGCAGGCATCACTGCGAATGATACGGAAATCCTCGTTGAAAGAAACAGCGA
>CADBNP010000073.1 GCA_902796095.1 uncultured Aeromonadales bacterium
ACAGCCGGCAATATAGGATTTGCTGATTCTCTGTATACTTTTCCTTGTTACTGTTCGTTTCTGCTCAGAGAATGGATAGATTCAAGGGTACGTCACTGATTTTTCTTCAGAGAAGTCGGAAAGCACTAAGATGACTCTCTTCATGAACTTGTAATCCTGGAATGCATGGATCAGACGTGGAGCTTAATCAGCGGTGTATTATCATTGCTGCCGAGTGCTGAAAACTTCATGCGGGACATATTTTTATGATCTGAATTTTATCTGACCTTGCCGTAAAACCACGTCTCTTAGGACGTGGATATAAAGCATAAAATTAGGTACAATCTTTCCTGCCAACGAGATAGACTTCGACTTTCTCAATGACGGCAAATCAGGCTAGGGCATAGCCGTAGAGCTTGTGAAGTGAACCGCACTGTCGGTCAGCAGCAAGAACCCACCGCGAGTAACCCGCAGCATGCCGTGGGCGCTAGTAGGAATCCCCTGTCTTCAGACCGGGGAGGATGTCAATCATGTATAATATGCGTGTTTTAGTTTTTTGAGGATTTGATATGGCTCTTTGGGGTGGTCGCTTCACACAGGAAGCTGATGCAAGATTTAAGGATTTCAATGATTCACTGAGATTTGACTACAGAATGGCTCAGCAGGATATCGAGGGATCTGTAGGATGGGCCAGGGCGATTGCCTCTGTCGGTATCATTACACAGGAAGAGAAGGATAAGCTGATTGCCGCTCTGGAAAAGCTACTGGCAGAGGTTAACCGGGATCCGCACAGTATTGCCGATGCCGGTTTTGAGGATATCCACTCCTATGTTGAGAGCCGTCTGATTGAGGAAGTCGGTGATCTGGGGAAGAAACTTCATACGGGAAGGAGCAGAAATGATCAGGTGGCAACAGATATAAAACTTTGGTGCCGTGCTCAGATTGAGGTCCTGCTGAACTCCATCCGCAATTTACAGAAAAAACTGACTCTTACGGCAGAGACCTATCAGAGTGTAGTCATGCCGGGATATACACACCTTCAGCGTGCGCAACCGGTAGTTTTCGGGCACTGGGCCTTGGCTTATGTAGAAATGCTTGAGCGGGACTACCTTCGCCTGGAGAATGCACGCAGACTGATGAATGTGTGTCCTCTCGGTTCGGCGGCACTGGCCGGTACTGCATATCCTGTAGATCGTGAACAGCTTGCACGGGATCTGGGATTTGATGAAGCTACCAGAAACAGTCTTGATTCTGTCTCTGACAGAGATCATATAGCAGAAATTCTAAGCTGTGCATCCATATCCATGATGCATCTTTCCCGTTTTGCGGAGGATTTGATTATTTATAATTCCGGAGAATCCGCTTTTCTTGAACTGTCCGACAGGGTAACCTCCGGATCCTCCCTTATGCCGCAGAAAAAGAATCCGGATGCGCTTGAACTTATCCGCGGTAAAACCGGGCGCGTCTATGGAGCTCTTATGGGCATACTGACAACCCTCAAGGCTCTGCCGCTTGCCTATGACAAGGATATGCAGGAGGATAAGGAGGGTCTTTTTGATGCTCTTGATACATGGCATGACTGTCTTGATATGTCCGCTCTTGTGCTTGAGGATATCAGGATCAGAACGGATCGCACTCTGGCTGCGGCAAAGGGCGGATATTCCAATGCTACGGAGCTTGCCGATTATCTTGTCTCCAAAGGAATTCCGTTTCGCGAGGCCCATCATATAGTAGGCGAGCTTGTCGTATACGCCATCAGCGAGAACAGACCTCTTGAAGAACTGACAGTGCCTGAATTTCAGAAAATATGTTCTTCAATATCCGATGACGTTTATCCTTGTCTTGAAATATCTTCGGCACTGGAAAAACGATGTGCCAAGGGTGGTGTGGCACCTCAGCAGGTTGCGGCAGCTATCGGTTTTATGAAAAAGCATCTGGGTTTATAAGAAATGAGTAGTAGTAAGGATTTAGGCAGTTTCTGCGTCGCTCTGTCATCATCTGATCGTAAGTTGATTGATTCATCCGTTGATGAAATCATCCGTGCGGTTTCCTCATCGGGAGCAAAATGCAGCGGACCGATACTCCGCAAGAATTATTTCAAGGACAATGTTCTTTATCATACCCGTAAAATAAAGGTTACTCCCACTGTTGATACTGCCGCGGCCCTTGATGGACTTAATCTTTCCAAGGAGGTGTCTGTCAGATTGCTCAGGGAGTAGTTTCGGGGACTGTTCAGACAGATATTTTTTCTCCATGAAGGACGAAAATCAAATGATGTGACAAAGTGCAAATTTTTCTTGCATCTATTTCATATTCCTTTATAATGAGTCTGCATTATTTGAGTAATGTCTATTTTTTTATACGGCTTTTGAAAAACCGTAGTTAAAATCTGCTCGATATGAGCGGTACATTTTTGATTATCACTACTTGGTGTATTTGAAAGATAAATGACACTGAGCTGTGATTTTCTATTGTTCTTTAACCAACAGGAGCTCTGGCTAAAATGCAGCAGAACCAAAGAATTCGAATCCGTCTGAAGGCTTTTGATCACCGTCTGATCGATACGTCTACTGCGGAAATCGTTGAAACTGCTAAGCGCTCTGGCGCACAGGTTCGTGGTCCTATTCCACTGCCTACACGTAAGGAACGCTTTACCGTACTGATTTCTCCACACGTAAACAAAGATGCACGTGATCAGTATGAAATCCGTACACACAAGCGATTAATTGATATTGTGCAGCCTACCGACAAGACTGTAGATGCTCTTATGCGTCTTGATTTGTCCGCAGGTGTTGAAGTGCAGATTCGCTTAGATTAACGGAAAAGAGGTAAAAACAAATGTCAATCGGTTTAATCGGTCGCAAAGTTGGTATGACACGCATTTTTAATGCAGATGGCGTATCAGTACCTGTGACTGTTATCGAAGTTGAAGCAAACCGTGTCACTCAGGTAAAGACTGTTGATAGTGACGGCTACAACGCTATTCAGGTTACCACAGGTAGCGTGAAGCCAAGCCGCCTTTCAAAGCCTGAGGTCGGACACTTCAAGAAGGCTGGCGTTGAGGCCGGTCGTGGTTTATGGGAATTCCGCCTTGCTGATGACGAACTTGAGGCATACAAGGTAGGTTCAGAGGTTAAGGTAGATCTTTTTGCAGACGTTAAGAAGGTTGATGTAACCGGCGTTTCTAAAGGTAAGGGCTTTGCCGGTACCGTTAAGAGATGGAATTTCCGCACTCAGGATATGACTCACGGTAATTCCCGTTCACACCGTGTTCCTGGTTCAACAGGTCAGAACCAGACTCCGGGTCGTGTTTTCAAGGGTAAGACAATGGCCGGTCATCTGGGTAATGTTACAACTACCGTTCAGAGTCTTGAACTGGTACGCGTTGACGTTGAACGCAATTTATTGCTGGTTAAGGGTGCTGTTCCAGGTGCCGTAAACGGTAATATCATTGTTAAACCAGCTGTTAGAGTTTAATACTTGGGGAGATAGTAATGGAATTAGTAATGAAAGACACCCAGGGTGCTCTTCAAGTTTCTGAAACCACTTTTGCACGTGAGTATAACGAAGCTCTTATCCATCAGGTAGTTGTTGCATATAACAACGGAGCTCGTCAGGGTTCACGCAAGCAGAAGAATCGTTCTGAAGTTTCAGGCGGTGGCAAGAAACCTTGGAATCAGAAGGGTACTGGTCGTGCCCGCGCAGGCAGCATCCGTTCTCCGCTCTGGAGGAGTGGCGGTGTTACATTTGCTGCGCGCCCTCAGGATCACAGCCAGAAGGTAAATCGCAAGATGTACCGTGCTGCATTGCAGAGTATCTTCTCTGAACTCGTCCGTCAGGATCGTCTAGTTGTAGTGAATGATTTTTCAGTTGATCAGCCAAAGACCAAGTTGCTTGTTGAAAAGCTGAAGGCTATGGATCTGAACGATGTGCTTATCATCAAGAAGGATGTTGATGCAAATCTGTTCCTTTCTGCACGCAACCTCTACAAGGTTGATGTCCGCGATGTTAAGGGTATTGATCCGGTCAGTCTGATTCGTTTTGACAAGGTGTTGATTACAGCTGATGCTGTAAAGGAAGTTGAGGAGTCACTGAAGTAATGAATCGTCAAGAATACCTTTTAGACATTGTTAAGTCTAGTGTTTTATCTGAGAAGACTTATAGCCTCACCAGCAATAACGTTCTTGTTTTCAAGGTTCACCGCAAGGCAAACAAGGCTGAAATCAAGGAAGCTGTTGAAACTGTAATGGGTGCCAAGGTTGTAAGTGTCAATACTCTCAATGTTACCGGCAAGACCAAGCGTAACAGATTTGGTCTGAGCAAGCATAAGGACTGGAAGAAGGCTTATGTTAAGGTTCAGCCGGCAGAAGGCAAGTCTCTTGAAGATGTTGCTTCTGACATTGGTGCATCTCAGTCTAGTGAGAATCAATAAGGGAGTAGAAAATGGCAGTAATTAAATGTAAGCCGACTTCTGCAGGACGTCGTCATGTAATTAAGGTTACAACCCCTAATTTATACAAGGGTGATCCGTTCAAGCCACTGACCTGTGCTAAGAGCAAGACAGGAGGTCGTAATAACGCTGGTCGTATTACTACCCGTCATATCGGTGGCGGTCACAAGCAGTTCTACCGTCTTGTTGATTTCAAACGCGTCAAGGATAGCGTTAATGCTAAAGTTGAACGTATTGAGTATGATCCGAACCGTTCAGCAAATATTGCTCTGATCTGCTATGAAGATGGCGTTCGCAGTTATATTCTGGCTCCTAAGGGTCTCAAGGCAGGTGATGTCGTTGTATCCGGCTCAGATGCTCCTATCCGTGTAGGAAATACTCTTCCGATGCGCAATATCCCTATCGGTACTACTGTTCATGCAGTTGAGCTTTTCCCTGGAAGAGGTGCACAGCTGGCTCGTTCAGCTGGTGCCTTTGCACAGCTTGTTGCCCGTGACGGTGCCTACGTAACCGTTCGTCTCCGTTCAGGTGAAATGAGAAAGGTCCTTGCAGACGGTCGTGCAACCATCGGTGAGGTTGGTAATTCAGAGCATATGCTTCGTCAGCTCGGCAAGGCCGGTGCCAAGAGATGGCAGGGCGTTCGTCCTACTGTTCGCGGTATGTCAATGAACCCAATCGACCATCCGCATGGTGGTGGTGAAGGTCGCAACAAGGGTATCCAGCCGGTATCTCCATGGGGAACCAAGTGCAAGGGATACAAGACCCGCAAGAATAAGCGTACTGAAAAGTACATCGTCCATCATCGTAGTAAGTAAAGATAAGAGGTAATAGCCATATGCCACGTTCTCTCAAGAAAGGGCCCTTCATCGACCTACACTTGCTGAAGAAGGTAGAGAAAGCAATGGAATCAGGTGATAAGAAGCCTATTAAGACTTGGAGTCGCCGCTCTACGATCGTACCTGACATGATTGGTATGACCATTGCTGTCCATAATGGTCGTCAGCACGTACCTGTATACGTAACCGACGAAATGGTAGGCCACAAACTTGGTGAATTCGCACCAACACGTTTGTTCCGCGGACACGCTGCTGATAAAGCAGCCAAGAAGTAAAAGTAGAAGGAGTAATATAAATGATTGAAGCTAAAGCTATACATCGTTATGCACGTTCTTCTGCTCAGAAGACTCGTCTGGTTGCCAATCAGGTCAGAGGTTTGCGTGTTGAAGATGCGTTAAATCTGTTAAAGTTCAGTCCCCGTCACGGTGCTGCTCTGGTATACAAGGTTCTCAATTCCGCAATTGCCAATGCAGTCAACAACGAGGGTGCTGATGTTGATGCACTGAAGGTATCCGCTATTATGGTTGACGAAGGTCCTTCCATGAAGCGTATGTCCCCACGTGCAAAGGGTCGCGCTAACAGAATTGTTAAGCGCACATGCCACATATCTGTTGTTGTGTCTGATCGCTAGGAGATAGTAAATGGGTCAGAAAATTAATCCAAATGGTATTCGCCTAGGTATTACCAAGCAGTTCACATCAAACTGGTACGCAAATGCTAAGGACTACGCACAGAACCTTGCTTCCGATTATAAGGTACGTCAGTATCTGACCAAGGAGCTCAAGGACTATTCTGTTTCACGTATTCAGATTGAGCGTTACGCAAAGAGTATCAAGGTTAATATTAGCACTTCCCGTCCGGGCGGTGTATGGGGTAACAAGGGTGAGGTTATTGAGAAGCTCCGCAAGGAAATTACCAATATCACCGGTGTTGCTGCTCAGATCAACGTATCTGAAATCCGCAAGCCTGAGTTGGACAGCAAACTCGTAGCTGACAGCATTGCTCAGCAGCTGGAGCATCGTGTTATGTTCCGACGTGCCATGAAGAAGGCTATCAGAAGTGCTATGACTGTTGGTGCTCAGGGTATCAAGGTTGAAGTCAGCGGACGTCTCGGCGGTGCGGAAATTGCCCGTTCAGAGTGGATCCGTGAGGGTCGCGTTCCTCTGCACACTCTTCGTGCTGATATTGATTATGCTGTATCTGAAGCCAATACAACCTACGGTGTGATTGGTGTAAAGGTATGGATTTTCAAGGGTGAGATTCTTGGCGGCATGGCTGCTGTTGAAGCTCAGCAGGCTGAAAAGAATAATGCTCCTGCGAAGCCAAAGCGTAAGAGTCGTGGAAATAAGTAAGGAGAAAGGTTAAATGTTACAACCAAAACGTACTAAATTCCGCAAGGTTCAGAAGGGTCGTAATCGCGGACTTGCTCAGACAGGCAGCACTGTTGAGTTCGGTCAGTTTGGACTCAAGGCAGTTACACGCGGTCAGTTAACCGCCCGTCAGATCGAAGCCGCACGTCGTACCATGACGCGTTATATTCAGCGTGAAGGTCAGGTTTGGATTCGAGTATTTCCGGACAAGCCTATTACCGAGAAAGCTCTTGGCGTACGTCAGGGTAAAGGTAAAGGCAGCGTTGAATACTGGGTTGCAGTTATTCAGCCGGGCAAGATTCTGTATGAAATGGGTGGCGTAAAAGAGGAAACAGCGCGCAATGCTTTTGCTCTGGCTGCAGCCAAACTTTCTGTTGGAACTACTTTCGTAAGCAGGACGGTGATGTAATGAAAGCAGAAGAACTTCGCGAAAAAAGTGTGGAAGAATTAAACAGTCTGTTGCTTGAACTTTCTAAGACAGAGTTTGAGCAGAAGTACAGCAATAAGGTCGGCAGGCTGGACAAGCCGCACCTGATTAAAAATACTCGTCGCGATATTGCTCGCGTAAAGACTGTTTTAACAGAAAAGGCAGGTAAGTAATGAGCGAAAATAAACATACTCTACGTGCTGTTGTAGTTAGCGATAAGATGGAAAAGGCCTTTGTTTGTGCAGTTGAAAGACGCGTCAAGCATCCTGTTTACGGAAAGATCGTTAAGAAGACTACTAAGCTTCATGTTCAGGACGTTAATAACGAGGCTAAGGTCGGTGACGTGGTTGAAATCAAGGAATGTCGTCCTATTTCAAAGACCATCTCCTGGACTCTTGTTTCTGTGGTTGAACGCGCTAAGTAATTAGCAGTTGTTAGAATAAAAAATATTTTGAAGGGTTTGCATTTGCAAACTCTTTTTTTTACACATATCACGTTTTTTGTGATATGATACAGTGCCTTTGTAATATAGGGTGGTTTTTTTGGTATTTCGTTTCGAAGTATCTGTTTTTTGTGTGATGGAGAACATTCATGATCCAAATGCAAAGTACTCTCGAGGTCGCTGACAATTCTGGCGCTCGTAAAGTAATGTGTATTAAGGTTCTCGGTGGTTCACATCGCCGCTATGCATCTGTTGGTGACGTAATCAAGGTTTCTATTAAGGAAGCCATCCCTCGCGGAAAGGTCAACAAGGGTGATGTTTATAATGCGGTAGTTGTTCGCACCAAGAAGGGCGTAAGACGTCAGGATGGTTCCGTTATTCGTTTTGACAGCAATGCGGCAGTGTTGCTCAACAATTCGCTGGAACCTATTGGTACTCGTATTTTCGGGCCGGTAACTCGTGAACTTCGTACTGAGAAGTTTATGAAGATTGTATCCCTGGCTCCGGAAGTTCTGTAAGAGGTTAGAGGATAATGGCATCTAAAATTTTAAAAGGTGATGAAGTTATCATTTTAACTGGTAAGCACGATGACAAGGGTAAGCGCGGCAAGATCAAGCAGGTTATCCCGGCCAAACATCAGGTTATTGTTGAAGGTCTCAACATGGTAACCAAGCATGTCAAGCCTAATCGCTTTACCGGTGAAGCTGGCAAGATTGTCAAGAAGGAAGCTCCTATTGACGTATCTAATGTTGCGATCTTCAATCCTGAGACAGGAAAGGCTGATCGTGTTGGTTTTGATTTTGTTGACGGCAAGAAAGTACGTATTTTCAAGTCAACAAAGAAACAGATTGTAAAATAATTGGAGTAAGCGATGGCGAAACTACATGATATTTACAAAAATGAGGTAGTCGGTAAACTGATGCAGCAATTCGGTTACAAGACTGTCATGCAAGTCCCTCGGATTGAAAAGATTACCCTTAACATGGGTGTCGGCGAGGCTCTTGACGATAAGAAGATTCTTGAAAACGCTGCAGCAGATCTGGCTGCGATTTCAGGACAGAAGCCTCTGATTACTAAAGCTCGCAAATCAGTAGCCGGATTCAAGATCCGTGAAGGATATCCGATCGGCTGCAAGGTAACCCTTCGCGGTGAGCGTATGTGGGAGTTCCTGGAGCGTCTGATTTCAATTGCCATTCCTCGTATCCGTGATTTCCGCGGTGTAAGCGAGAAGTCTTTCGATGGCAAGGGAAACTACTCTATGGGTGTTCGTGAACAGATCATCTTCCCTGAAATTGATTATGACAAGGTTGATCGTGTTCGTGGTCTGGATATAACTATCACAACATCCGCCAGAACTGATGATGAAGGTAAAGCGCTTCTTTCCGCTTTCAATTTCCCATTCCGCAAGTAAGGTAGGGTTATGGCTAAAATATCAATGATCAATCGCGAACTGAAACGCGAAAAATTAGTTAAAAAGTATTTCGAGAAGCGTACTGCTCTCAGAGAGGCAATGATTGATCCAAATCTGTCCGAAGATGAGCGCTGGCAGGCTGTCCTCAAGCTTCAGAAACTTCCTCGTGATTCCAGTGCAAGCCGTCTTCGCAGACGCTGCTCCATCACTGGTCGTCCTCATGGTAATTTACGCAAGTTCGGTCTCTGCCGTATCAAACTTCGTGAGATGATGATGAAGGGCGAAGTTCCTGGTTTAAAGAAAGCAAGTTGGTAATTGGAGGATAAGACCTATGAGTATGCAAGATCCTATCGCAGATATGCTGACCCGCATAAGAAACGGTCAGGCTGCCGGAAAGATTGCTGTTAATATGCCATCCTCAAAGCAGAAGGTTGCTATTGCCAAGCTTTTGAAGGAAGAAGGCTACATTTCCAGCTACACTGTAACTGGTGATGTTAAGAAGGTTCTTGAGGTAGAGTTAAAGTACTTCCAGGGAAAACCTGTTGTCGAGATGATTCGCAGAGTTTCTCGTCCAGGTCTGAGAGTATACAAGAGAAGCTATGAGCTGCCGCAGATCATGAACGGTCTCGGTATTGCCGTAGTATCTACTTCAAAGGGTATTATGACTGATCGTGCAGCCCGCAAGGCCAAGCTCGGCGGTGAAATTATTTGCTACGTAGCATAAGGGGAAAAAATGTCACGTGTTGCTAAAGCACCTGTCAGCATTCCTGCTGGCGTAGAAGTTAAGGTTGAAGGTCAGTCTGTTACTGTAAAGTCAAAGACTGCAACTCTTACCAGAGAAATTCATCCATCCGTAGTTGTTACTCTTGAAAACAACGAAGTTAAGTTTGCTCCTAAAGATAACGTTGCTGGTGCTGATGCCCAGGCCGGTACTGCAAGAGCACTGGTTAATTCCATGGTTAAGGGTGCTGAAAAGCCTTTCGAGAGAAAACTTGTTCTGGTTGGTGTGGGATACAGAGCTCAGGTTAAGGGCAAGGAACTTAATCTTTCACTCGGTTATTCTCATCCAGTTGTTCATATCATTCCTGATGAAGTTACCTGTGAGTGCCCGTCTCAGACTGAAATCGTTCTGAAGTGTGCAAACAAGGAAGTTCTCGGACAGCTCGCTGCAAATATTCGTTCATATCGCAGTCCTGAACCATACAAGGGCAAGGGTATCAGATATGACGATGAGCATGTTCGTATCAAGGAAACCAAGAAGAAGTAAGGAAAATAAATGGACAAAAAAGCTTCTCGTCAACGTCGCGCTCTTAAGGCACGTTGCAAAATGGCAGAGTTGGGTGCAGTTCGTCTTGTTGTTTTCCGCACTCCGCGCCATATCTATGCTCAGATTATTGATGCAGGTAAAGTTCTTGCAGCAGCTTCCACCCTTGAGAAGGAAATCAGGGATCAGGTTAAGTATACCGGCAATGCCGAGGCTGCAAAGGTTGTTGGAAAGTATATTGCTGAGAGAGCTCTTTCAAAGGATATCAAGACTGTTGCTTTCGATCGTTCTGGATTCCAGTATCACGGTCGTGTTGCAGCACTTGCTGATGGTGCTCGCGAGGCAGGACTGCAGTTCTAAGGATTAAAAATGGCAAGAAACGAAAATCAAAGTGGTGAACTGCAGGAAAAACTGGTTGCAGTAAACCGTGTAGCAAAGGTTGTAAAGGGTGGTAGAATTTTCTCTTTTTCTGCATTGACTGTTGTCGGTGACGGAAACGGAAAGTTCGGTTACGGTTACGGTAAAGCTCACGAAGTTCCGGCTGCCATTTCAAAGGCTATGGAACAGGCAAAGCGTAATCTTATCCAGATCAATCTTAGAAATAAGACTTTATTCCATGAAGTAACCGGTGATCATGCAGGATCTCATGTATTCATGAAACCTGCTGCTGAAGGTACCGGTATTATTGCCGGCGGTGCCATGCGTGCCGTTCTGGAGGTTGCCGGAGTAGAGAATGTTCTCGCGAAGGCTTATGGTTCAACCAACCCTGTAAACGTAGTTCGTTCTACTGTAAAGGCTCTGGCTTCCATGAAGACTCCGGATGAGGTTGCTGCAAAGCGCGGTCTTTCTGTTGATGAAATTCTGGGGTAACAAATGGCTGACAAGATGATTAAGGTTACACAGACACGCAGTGCCATCGGTCGCATTCCTGCACACCGTGAGACACTTCGTTGCCTGGGTTTACGTAAGATTGGTCACACCGTTGAGGTTAAGGACACTCCTTCCATTCGCGGAATGATCAAGGCTGTTTACTATATGGTAAAGGTTGAGGAGTAATACAATGGGTTTACGTTTGAATGAGCTCTCACCGGCTCCAGGTTCAAAGCCTGCCAAAGTTCGCCTCGGTCGCGGTATCGGTTCCGGTATTGGCAAGACCTCTGGTCGCGGTATCAAAGGTGCCGGTGCACGTAAGAGCGGTGGTACACGCCATGGTTTCGAAGGCGGTCAGATGCCTCTGAAGATCCGTCTGCCTAAGTTCGGTTTCTACTCAAGAAAGGCAGCTGTTACTACTGAAGTACCTCTTTCTGCTCTGCTTAAGCTTCAGACTACAGAAATTGATCTTCTTGTTCTCAAAAAGGATGATGTGATTTCAGACAAATTTGAGAACGTAAAGATCGTTATGTCTGCCAATACCACTGTTGATAAGGCTTTATCTTTAAAAGGTATTGCTGTAACCAAGAGTGTTAAGGCTGCTATTGAAGCTGCCGGCGGTAAAGTAGAATAATAGGGGTTTTAAAACTAAAATGGCAAGAACACCAGGTTTGGAAAAAGCCAAAAGTGGAGTTTCCGAGTTAACTCAGAGACTTATTTTTGTTGTGCTTGCTTTAGTCGTTTTCAGAATAGGTTCGCACATTCCTTGTCCTGGAATCAATGCCCAGCGCCTGGCTCAGGTTATGGAAGAGCAGAAGGGCACCATTATTGGCATGTTCAACATGTTCAGCGGTGGTGCTCTTTCTAGAGCGTCTCTGTTTGCCCTGGGTATTATGCCTTACATTTCCTCTGCAATTATTGTGCAGTTGCTTGGAGTTATGGTTCCGTCAATACAGGAACTGAAGAAGGAAGGTGAGGCAGGTCGTCGCAAAATTACGCAGATGACCAGATGGGGCACTCTGATTCTGGGTGCGGTGCAGGCCTTCGGTATAGCCACCGGTTTGCCGAACATGATCCAGGGTATAGTAATAGATCCGGGATTCAGTTTCTATTTTACGACTACAATAAGCTTGCTTACAGGAACTATGTTCCTTATGTGGCTGGGTGAACAGATCACTGAGAGGGGTGTCGGAAACGGTATTTCTCTGATTATTTTTGCCGGTATTGTAGCTGGTTTTCCAAATGCAATTGGAAGTACCTTCGAACAGTTCAAACAGGAGGGAAGCAGTTATGTGTTTGTCCTTCTCGGCATTATTTTCATGGTTGTGGCCGTTACAACGTTTGTTGTTTTCATGGAAAGAGCACTTCGCAAAATTACAGTACATTATCCTAGACAACAGCAGGTTGGAAGAATGTATGCTCCGCCTACATCACATCTGCCATTGAAAATCAACCAGTCTGGCGTTATACCGGCAATTTTTGCATCGAGTATTATCATGTTTCCAGCCACTGTTGCTTCGTGGTTCGGTCAGGGTGACAGTGCCTTTGCGAGAATTGTCAGCAATATTTCACAGGTTTTGCAGCCTGGACAGCCGCTTTATGAGATGCTTTATGCGTTTGCGATTGTATTCTTCTGCTTCTTCTATACCTCACTGGTATTCAATCCAAAGGAACTTGCAGATAATCTGAAGAAGAGCGGAGCGTTCATTTCCGGCATTCTGCCAGGTGAACATACAGCCAAATTCATAGATCAGGTAATGACAAGACTTACGTTTGTAGGATCCATGTACATGGTTCTGGTATGTCTGGTTCCGCAGTTCATGCTGAGCTTCCTGAATGTACAGTTCTATTTCGGCGGTACATCATTGCTCATCGTTGTGGTTGTTGTAATGGATTTCACTTCGCAGCTGATGGCTCACAGAGTTTCTCATCAGTATGCTGATGTGATGAGAAAGCAGAATCTCAAATTTACAAACCGTTAGGAGTAAAAAAATGAAAGTAGGTGCTTCAGTTAAGAAGATCTGCCGCAAGTGCAAGGTTATCAAGCGCCACGGTGTTATCCGTGTAATCTGCGAGGATCCAAAGCATAAGCAGCGTCAGGGATAAAAATCTGCCCTAGATCAAAAAAATACTTGAATTTCTGTGAGCGGGATAGCTATAATAGCTAGCCTGCTTTTTTTTAGCAGCACTTTCGTCACCACGTATCCGTATCGGGCTTTGTGGTGGCATATTTTTTCACACATTATAGGAGTGTAATAAGTGGCCCGTATAGCCGGCATTAACGTTCCTGATCAGCAGCATGCAGTAGTTGCATTGACTGCTATCTTTGGTATTGGCAAGCCAACTGCAAAGATTATCTGCAAGAACTCAGGTATTTCCGAGCAGGACAAATTCAAAGATATGTCTGAGGAACAATTAGATAAGGTAAGAGCAGAAGTTGCTAAATTCACTGTAGAAGGTGACCTTCGCCGTGAAATTTCCATGAACATTAAGCGTCTTGTTGATCTCGGTTGCTACCGCGGTATTCGTCACCGCAGAGGTTTACCGGTTCGCGGTCAGCGTACAAAGACCAATGCACGTACTCGCAAAGGTCCTCGTAAGGCAATTAAGAAGTAAGAGGTAATTTCGAATGGCAAATCAGCATCAGAATCGCGCCCGCAAGCGCGTTAAAAAACAAGTTAGCGAAGGTGTTGCACATATTCATGCTTCTTTCAATAACACCATCGTAACTATTACTGATCGTCAGGGTAATGCTCTTTCATGGGCAACCGCAGGCGGTTCAGGTTTCCGTGGTTCCCGCAAGTCAACTCCATATGCAGCTCAGGTTGCAGCTGAAAGAGCTGGTGAGGCTGCCAAGGAGTTTGGTTTGAAGAACCTTGAGGTTCTGGTAAAGGGTCCTGGTCCTGGTCGTGAGTCTTCTATCCGTGCTTTAAATGCTGTTGGTTACAAGATCACCAACATTACTGATGTGACGCCAATTCCACACAACGGTTGTCGTCCACCAAAGAAGCGTCGCGTTTAATCTGGTTTGGAGATATAAGTAAATGGCTAGATATTTAGGTCCTAAGTTAAAGCTTAGTCGTCGTGAGGGTACTGATTTATATCTCAAGTCAGGTGTTCGTCCGATTGACAATAAGTGTAATATGGCTACAAAGCCAGGTCAGCATGGTGCCGTAAAGCCTCGTGCTACCGACTATGGTATGCAGCTTCGTGAAAAGCAGAAGGTTCGTCGCATGTACGGTATTCTGGAGCGTCAGTTCCGTAACTACTACCGTACTGCAGCACGTCTCAAGGGTAATACCGGTGAGAACCTTCTCAATCTTCTCGAGTGCCGTCTTGACAATGTTGTTTATCGTATGGGATTTGGTTCAACCCGTGCTGAAAGCCGTCAGCTGGTAAGTCACAGATCAATCCTTGTTAACGACAGAGTTGTAAATATTCCTTCATATCAGGTATCTCCTGAGGACAAGATTTCTGTCCGCGAGAAGGCCAAGAAGCAGCAGCGCGTTCTGAATGCTGTTGGTCTCAGTCAGAACCGTCCGGTTCAGTGCAGCTGGATAGAAGTTGATACTGACAAGCTGGAGGGTGTTTTCAAGGCTGTTCCTGAGAGAGCTGATCTCCCAAGTGAAATTAACGAACAGTTAATTGTTGAATACTACTCCAAGATGTAGTCGTAAGTGAGGTAATATGGGTTCTGTAAGAGATTTTTTAATTCCTAGACCAGATATAGAGGTTTCAAAGGACAGTATCTACTCTGCAAAGGTTGTTTTGCAGCCTATGGAGAGAGGTTTCGGCCTTACACTCGGTAATGCTCTTCGACGCATTCTTCTGTCTTCAATTGCAGGTTATGCTGTGACTGAGGTTGAGATTACAGGTGTTGATCACGAATATTCAACCAAGGAAGGTGTGAAGGAAGACATCGAGGTGATTCTTCTTAATCTCAAGGGTATAGCTGTAAAGCTGTTCGACAAGGATGAGACTACTCTCACTCTTAGCAAAAAGGGAGCGGGACCTGTCTGTGCCGGTGATATTATTCATGGTGATGATGTATTCATAGCCAACCCTGATCATGTTATCTGTAATCTGACCAGTGACAAGAGCGAAATTGAGATGCGTCTCAAGGTTGAATACGGTCGCGGTTATCAGCCTGCACATACACGCTTACACAATAGTAATAATGATGAAGAAAGACCGATAGGTCGTCTTTTGGTTGATGCTGTTTACAGTCCGATTGTAAGAATAGCCTATGATGTTGAATCAGCCCGTGTTGAGCAGAGAACAGATCTGGATAAACTTATTATCGACATAGAGACAAATGGAACTATTGAGCCTGATGAAGCAATTCGCAGTGCGGCAACCATCCTCTATAATCAGCTTGAACCGTTTGTTGATCTTGGTTCCAAGCCAGCTGCCAAGGAAGTTGTTCCTGCTGAGCCTAAGATCCCTGAGATACTTAAGCGTCCTGTTGATGATCTTGAACTTACCGTACGTTCCGCTAATTGCCTCAAGGCTGAAGCAATTCACTACATCGGTGATCTTGTTCAGCGCACTGAGGTTGATTTGCTGAGGACTCCTAATCTTGGCAAGAAATCTCTCAGTGAGATTAAAGATGTGCTTGGACAGCGCAATCTGTCTCTTGGTATGCGCATTGAGGGATGGCCTCCAAAGGATATTGCGGAAAAGGGTAGTTTTAATTAATTTTTTCAATTCTGAATTAAGAGGTATTAGTCATGCGTCATCGTATGAGTGGACGTAAGCTTAACCGGAACAGCAGCAGCAGAAAGGCATTGTTTCGCAGCTTAGCAATCGCTTTAGTAAATTATGAAACGATTAAGACGACACTTCCTAAGGCAAAGGATCTTCGTTCTGTAGTTGAGCCTTTGATTACATTGGCTAAGGTTGACACTTTGGCAAACCGCCGTCTTGCATTAGCACGTCTCAATGATGAAAATGCTGTAAGCAAGCTGTTTAATGAGGTTGGTCCTCGCTTTAAGGAGCGCAACGGTGGTTACACCCGCGTTCTTAAGTGTGGTCTCCGCACTGGCGACAAGGCTCCTATGGCTTATGTACAGTTGGTAGATTAATCGAATATATTTTTGTTTAACCCTAAGGCTCCATTTCTGGGGCCTTTTTTGTCTATCTTGATCCCTGTCCCTGTTTATTATTCCGAATTTGAATATGATTCAGTCAGCAGAATTTTGAATCTGCGCATTTTATCCCTTCAGATAGTATTGTATCTGCAGGACTTGTTTCTGATTTTACAGTTATTTTTCTCGGATTTACTCTTTGAGACTTATTTTGTTCCTTTTATATAGTTTTGCTGCATATGACCGAAAATGATCCTAAATATAGTTCGTTAATAGATCGTTTGGAATTTCTTAAATCAGATCTGGAAAAGGGGTTGGAATTGCAAAAAATCCAGAATTCTCTGGAAGATCAGGCAAGATCAAGATTTGCCGAAAATCTGGAATTATTCAAGACCAATTTTCCTAATATATACAGGTTTTACGCTGATTACAAACCTGCTGGTAAATATAAACTGTTATGTGACGAAAATGGTGAGCCAAATCTTCTTGTTGTTAAAAGTGGCGGATTTATTTACGGCAAAAGTCCTTTTGAAGAATGCAGAAAGACAGTTGATGCATTTATGAATACTCATTCACCTTTTTTGACTTTGAGTACAATTTCTGTTGAACCGGATACAATTGGTCAGCTTCATTTGCATATACGAAATACGATAAGTAAGGAAGTTGCCGAAATATGTTCTGTCCCGAGTGATATGAAACAATATGATTCTGTTCCAACTATGTTTATGTTTGGTCTTGGACTGGGACTTCAACTGGGTTATCTTTATGAAAGAATGACGCCCGTCAATCTTTTTATTGTAGAGCCTGACGAGGAGCTGTTTTACTATTCCCTGTGTGTTTTTGACTACACTTCTCTTCTTGATTATATTAAACGCGAACATCTGGGAATCAACTTTTACCTTCTGAAAGACGCAGGGGAGTTTGTTCATAATGTCAACAGTTATCTGATTGATCATGCCGGTTCAACATTGCCAGAGCTGGCTATGGTAGTTTATAACAGCGATACTTTGAAGACTTTTGTTGAAAAGGCCAGACGTGATTTTGGCACGCTTGTTCATACCAGCGGATTTTTTGATGACATGATCTTCGGTATTAGTCATTCCATGAATCATGTTCTGAATCATATTCCTGTTTTGAAAAACTGTATGCTGCCGAAAAATATTGCAGATAAACCTGTAGTTGTTGTTGGTAACGGCCCTTCTTTAGATGAAGATATAGATCTTCTTTTTAAAATTCAGAATCGAATTTTTATTATTGCCTGTGGTACTGCTTTTTCCGCTTTGTGCAGGAAAAATATCCGCGCTGATATCTACGTTGCGGTAGAGCGTACACTTGATGTGTATGAATCGCTTATGTCCATAACAGAGCATCGCGAATTTTTGGATGAAACTCTGTGTCTTGCTCTTGATGTTGTTCATCCTAAGGTTTTCAGTCTATTTAAGCACAAGATCATGATTTTGAAAGGTAATGAACTTATGCCTATCTGGTTGTTTGCCAATAAACTGGCTGATTTTAAGGTTAATCTGATAACCCGTGCTAATCCACTTGTTTCGAATTTAGGACTTGAGGTTGCGTCAACACTCGGGTTTGAGAAAGTGTATATGTTAGGTATAGATAATGGTGCAGTGGGAGAGAGTACTCATTCAAAATACAGTCTGTATTACGATGATGACAGGAAGATTAAAGAGCAGTATCAAAATATGATCCTGGATGATATGCAGCTCGAAATGCCCGGAAATTTTGTACCAAAGGTTAGAACAAATATGCTTTTTAAGCTGGCAGCACGTATTATGGAACAGACTGTTCTGGCGTATGAGAAAAATACTAAGTTTTTCAACTGTTCTAATGGTATGAAAATCGAGAAGTGCATATCACTTCAGTTTGGGGATATAAACTGGGAGGATAGGCCTGTATTGAATAAAGAAATACTGGGCAGACTGCTTCTGTCGGCAGGAACTGTAAATATTGATCTTGATGCAAAAAACGCAATGAACAGATTTCAGATCGATGATTTTAAATCAGTCCTTGATCAGATATATAAAGACTGGGATGAGAAACCTTCAACTCGAAGTGAGTTTGTTTTGAGAGAAACACTCCATTCTGGATATCTTAATGAAGTAACAGGAAGTGGTTTGGTTGGAGCCAAGGCTGTTCAGAGTTCGCTGGCAATGGTTTTCAATTATGTTAATAAGATCCTGTATCATTTTCAAGATGAAAAAAAGAGTGTAGATTTGGCATACAGAACCCTCAGAAAGTATACATTAAAGTTCTTTACCGGCTCTAAAATTATCTATGAACATACTTTTGATTATGAACTCGGTAAACACAGAGAAGTTTACGATAAAATGATTGAAGAAATAGACAAATTGCAGTCGGATGAACAGACCTTTTCTTAAAGGTTTTGTTCGCCTTTTAAGAGGGTAGGCAAGGGATCATCTCAGATGACAGCAAGATTGGATGCAGATGATCCCGGAGTTTTACCGTCAGTTTAGTCTTCTAAAATTGAAAGTGCATACAGAGTATTCTGGTTAGCCTGAGCCAAAATAGAAGCAGCTCCCTGATTTTGTAAATTGTTCTGTACCGACTTTACTGCATCAGCCACTGAATTCTTATCTCTGAGATTTAATTCTGAAGATGCAGTTTTGTCTATCTGATCCGACACGGATGTTTTGATCTGATTCTTGTTAACACCAAGTGCAGACAGGATGGAACTGAGACTGTCAGTAATATCGACAACTTCTTCTGAAATGCCGGTATTTCTGCTGTTTTCCGCAGGTCTGTAATCACCGGCTCTGGTTGTCTGAGCAGAGTTGGATGATTTTGACATATCGATCGAACTTACATTTGTATTTATGTAAAGTGCCATAATAATTTCTCCTAAGCCATAAATTATTGTAGAGCGGATGTTCTACCTTTTCTATTTTTTTATACATATTCCATGCCATTTATTGAACTGTCTGAATATTTAACTGGCTGTTCAAAGGTTGTGATAGTGTCCAGCGTAAACCTGGCAAGCCGGATTTACCAGGATTTAACAAATCTTGCCACTTAGGGAAGCATATTGTTTCGGGTTGAAAAGTATTCAGAAAAGTAAAAAAGGCTGCATGGCAGCCTTTGAATTTACAGCTTTAGGATTCACCTCATTACTGTCCCAGCAGTGAAAGGGCAGTCTGAGGTTTTTGGTTAGCCTGGGTGAGAATGGATGTTGCCGCCTGCTGCAGAATGTTGGTCTGAGTCATTCTGGCCGTTTCTGCGGCGTAGTCAACGTCTCTGATTCTGGATCTAGCGTCACTTACATTCTCTATAACATTTTCCTGATTGGATATGGATGATTCCAGTCTGTTCTGTGCGGCACCGAGAGATGCCCGGTATTTGTCAAGATTCTTAAGGTAAGTATCAACATTGCTGATGGTGTTCTGAGCTGCTGCAAAATCGCTGACATGCAGACCTGCAACAGCACTGGTTGTTGCGTTGAGATTTGCTGTGTCAACTTTAACAGGGGAACTGTCACCCAATATTTTTGATATTGATTTGTATTCTACGTCTACCGTGTTACCGCCATAGGCTCCGACCTGAAACCTTATAACTGTAGACGAGCCAACAGTTGTACCGAGATCACTGTTGTCAGTAAAGCAGTATAAATTTTTACCATAGGTTGTATCTCTGGCAATTCTGCCGATTTCGTTGCAGAGATCCTGAACTTCCTGATCCAGGGCTGTTCTTTCATCAGAACTGTTGGTTCCGTTTGATGACTGAACGGCAAGGGTACGGATGCGCTGAAGCATATTGGTAACTTCATCCAGGGCTCCCTCTATAACCTGACATACAGATATACCGTCATTGGCATTACGGTTACCCTGAGTGAGACCGTTGATCTGCGCTGTCATACGGTCTGCTATCTGAAGTCCTGCAGCATCGTCCTTTGCAGAGTTGATTCTGAGACCGGATGAAAGTTTCTGATATGAACCGTCCAGCTGTCTGGTTGCTTTAGCAAGGTTTCGTTGTCCGTTGATTGAACTTACATTAGTATTTACAAAGAGTGCCATAACCATTTTCTCCTAAGCTATAATGTTTCATTTCAGACTGTGCTGAAGTAAAAAAATAATTGTCTGACTTTGTAAACTCTGTTATTCAATATCCGTGCCAAAAGTTCTGATGTGCCTGTTTGCTTGTTTTTTTTCATGAATGGCAAAACATTATTCTTTATATCAGTGTTGTTTTGATATGTTATTTTTTTGACACGGCATTTGATTGCCGTATGTGTGTAAGACTGTAGATGAACTGTGTTATCCGGGTTTGATAATGAAAAATGGTCTTTACGGGTTTATCTCGACTTCTTGGATATTTTCCGTGCGGCAAATTTATTCCTCCGCATTTATGAATGTATATTTATAATTTGATCGCAGTCGTGAAGCTGTACTAACGCTCCTGTAAGTGAGTAAACCTTATTTTGAGATTTGATATAATTGGATGAGTGCGAGAGGATTATTTGTTATCGAGCTTTGTTCCACCAAAATACAGATTTTAAGCTTTTCTCGTTGTTACCTTTACGTTTTAAAAGAAACCTTTGAGGCACTTTCCATGGATTTCAGACTCTCAGATCTGCTTGTGCATGATGACATTGTTATTCAGTGTCACAATATTCCCGATGCCGATACTCTTGCCGCAGCCTACGGCCTATATTGTTTCTTTTCGCATCATGAAAAAAATGTTCAGATCATTTATGCCGGTGCAAACCCTATCAGCAAGGCCAATATGAAACTCATGCTGAGTTTCATGAAGGATGCTTATGTTGAGTTTGTCAATGCCGCGGAGTTTGTATCCAGCGATTTGCTCATCGTGGTGGATGCCCAGTACGGAGCGTCCAATGTTGATTATATTGAATCGCCGTATGTTGCAATTGTTGATCATCATCAGCCGGACAAGAATAAGAAAGAGGTTGATTATGAATGTATTCTGAGCTCCTACGGCTCATGTGCCAGCGTGGTATATCAGCTTCTTGTTAATGAAAACTTTCCTATTAATGACGATTCTGACGAGAATGCACTGGCATCCATTCTGTATTACGGTCTGTATATGGATACGTCGGAGTTTTCAGAACTGAGACACCCGGCGGATAAGGATGCCAGGGATGAACTGAAGGTAAATAATGATATTTTCCTGCTCCTGCAGAACAACAATCTGTCCCTGCATGAAATGAAGATTATTGGAGATGCTCTGTCTAATTATTACTATGATGAGACAAACAGGTTTGCTGTAATAGAGTCTCCGCAGTGCGACCCTAATATTCTTGGTGTGGTGTCAGATTTTGTAATAAGGGTTGCCGGTATTGACTGCTGCGTGGTGTTTTTTTCCTCGGACGAAGTCATAAAACTGTCGATTCGGACAATTGTAAAGGAGATCAGAGCATCAGATCTGGCCCGGGAACTGACATCCCAGCTGGGTAACGGTGGCGGTCATCTTCATAAGGCAGGAGGCAATATAGCTAGGTCTGAATATGAGAAACAGTATCCCGGCAAGAGTGTTGCCGAGTATCTGAAGGAGAGATACTGTCATTTTCTTAACTCCTGTGATCTGGTTTACTACAACAAACTCAAACGAACAGACGAATTCGGATTGTACAGCAAGCGCAGACTTGTTGTGGGATATGTTCCTACTCTGGATATTGCCACGGAGGGCACAGAGCTGATTGTCCGTACATTTGAGGGTGATGTAACTGTCAGGGCTTCGAATGAATGCTACATAATGATAGGAATCGAGGGAGAGCCTTATCCTATAACCAGAAGCAAGTTTTCTAATAAATACGATTTGGATATTCCTATTGATGCACCGTTTGATATTCATGATCAGCAGTATCGCAACAAGGTAACTAATCTGACCACATATGAAAGATATACGATCACCAGTGAGATTATGCATCGCTGCCGGGCCCGTTCGTACCGGGTGTATGCCAGGAGACTGACAAAACCTACAAAGGTTTTTACCAGATGGAAATATGACAGTTACATGTACGGTGATATCGGTGACATGCTTGTTATGGTGGAGAATGATCCCGAGGACATATATGTAGTCAAGGGAGATCTGTTTGCCAGAACCTATCAGAAGGTCATGCAGGTGTAAAATCTTTTTCAATGTCAGAACAGCGACGCAGAGTTTGCGAGTTATGACAGAGGACAACCTGTTTACATTGCCTGCACAGAACTTTTAGCATTTAAACATGTTCTTTATGTCTGAACAATAAGTTGTTGCATTGTTGTGGCACATGGAAAAGGAAGAAATCGTTTAATCAGCTGAATACACTGTCACCGGGAACACATTGTTTATGTGCTGTGGCAGACAAAGGTTCTGTGTATGATCGGACCTTGACTGACACTCACACGGCTCCATTTAGAATCTTCTCGAGTGTTGTTCTCAGACTTGAAACCTTGCTTTTTAATTCTCTCAACTGAGAACCGTACTGATGATGCTCGACAAACAGTTTCAAATCATCGAAGGACTTGCTGGTGCTTTCGTGCAGGGTTGAATTATATGAGGCTACGCTCTGGAGTTTTATTATGTCATCGTTTATGTTTTCTATTATCTGAACTATTTCGTTCCGATCCTTGTCGCTGTTCGTTTTTGCTGTATCGAAAAGATCCCTGGCATTGTCTGTTGCGTTTGTCATGCTTTCAAGTTCAGCCTTGTTTTTCTCCGTCTCGTTTATGATGCTGTTGATTTGTTCAGTAAATCCTTCAACGGTGCTGTCGATTTTTGCCGATGCATCTGCTGTATCTAACGACAGTTTTTTGACTTCTCCAGCCACTACGGCAAATCCGCGCCCGTGTTCTCCTGCTCTTGCCGCTTCGATGGTTGCATTCAGAGCAAGAAGGTTTGTCTGATTTGAAAGATCAGCGATCATCCCGGTACATTCCCGGATGGCGTTCATCTGCTCCTTGAGAACTACAAAGGATTCGATAAAAGTTTCCTGCAGTCTTTTCATTGATTCGACGCTGTTGCTCATGCTGTCGAGTACATGATTTATATTCTGAATATCATTAAGGTTTCTGTTGTAGACACTTTCAATTTTTTCAACGGATTCATCTATGTCCGCTTTAATATCTGTTATGGAATGAACATTATCCTGCTGTTCGATCAGTGCCTCGTAATCCGCTTTCTGATCGTCGATATAGTTCATTATTTCTTCCGAATTGTGAGCCCCGGCGATAGCTTTTTCCATTTCTTCGGTAATTGCATATCCGTTCTCGACAAGGGTTATTCTCTTCTGAAGTCTTTTAGCTCTTTCTTTCCCGGAGAACATAATACCTACCTCAATGATTTAGTGAATGAAAACAGATTTCAGTGTACATTCAGCCACTTTTCTTTACCGTGAGAATTATCTAATTTTTATGCCTGTTTCAAAAAAAACATACGGCTAATTTGTGGAAGTATTCAGAAATTGTGTTGTTTGTTATCTTGTTGAATTTCTTGTGTTATTCGGCAGGTTTGTCATTTCGTAAAGACAGGGCACGGCAGATTCTTCGGGTGTTTATTCTGCTATATTGGAGGTAACTGCCCTGAATGTAGGAAATCTGACAGCAGTGAAGCAACCATGCATGCTGATGCTTATGAACAGCCGCACGACTGAAACAGATGATAAAAAGATTCTCTGCCGGCAACCGGCCTTATAGGAATTCATGAAGTAAAATGAGGTGCTGGACGTTCACTGCAGTGCAGGCTAATGCCCGTTACTGAAGTCAGTTCATAAAATAATCTAGGCTCGGAAACCCACTACTCTTGAGTGGTGGGATGAGAGCCGTCTTCCTTTCTCAACCTTGAGTTTCTATG